>NZ_JAHPTH010000019.1:0-29980 GCF_025514195.1 Acinetobacter sp. WU_MDCI_Abxd143 | reverse complement strand
CTGTTTTTCAACAAGTTTCTATCTGCATCACCGCCGATGGATGTGCATTATAGACCATTACATTCCCTTTGCAACCCTTTTTTCAACCCAATATCATCAACTGGATACTTTTTAAGCTTTTTAGTCAATTTTAGATGAGATATTAAACTTTTTTTACGTTACCAACTTCATGTAGAATAGATTATTCGTGCAATAGTTTGGCATTAACTCATCATGTGGCAGTTCGCTAAAAAAGTATTTGTTTGCATACTTGTAGTGTTTGCTACGAGTGGGCCTTGTTATGCCAATTCAAAACATAACTTCTATGTACTTACTTTATCTATTCTAAGCTATAGCAAATGGGAGAATGTAAACACTCCTACGCTGTGTATTATTGATAACCCTTCTATTACATCTACATTTCAATCTTACATCCAGCAAATGTCTTATAATTATCGTGTTCAAACTGTAAATGCGAAAGATTTTGCTCGGTCACATTGTCAAGCTGTCTACTTTTCTACTACCTCTCCACAGCAACAACAAAATCTTATTCAAAACTATCCTTATCGCTCTTTACTTTCTTTAAGCATTAATAATTCAGAGTGCGAAATAGGAAGTATCTTTTGTTTATATAACCAGAATAATTACACAACATTTAAAGTTAACTTAGATGCTTTAAGTCACTCCAAAGTTCATATTGATCCGAGAGTATTACTCTTGGCTAAGAATGCGGAGTAAGGGTTATGATATCAAAGTTGTATCAATCCACTTCACTACATGCATTATTTAGAAAATCTCAATTTACTATTTTTGCTATTACTTTTTTTATTTGCTCTTTTACGTTTGTATCAATTTCTGTTTTTACAATGGAAACTTATGCCAAACAAAATTTGCAATTGCTTAGTCACACTCTATTAGAGCGCATTCAACCCGCTGTAGTATTTAATGATAAAATTACAATAGAACAAATTTTAAATGAGTATACGAAGGATCATTCAATTCGTACGATTCATATTTATGACTCGGAACATCATTTAATTGCTCAAAGCTTTAAATTATCTAGTCAAACTTCAATTTTAGAAGGTTGGTTTGATCATTGGTTTTTAAACGAACCCGTTCATCTTACAATTTATCATCATGAACAAAATGTAGGTGAGCTAACACTTTTTGGTAGTTCTGAAAAAATATTGCAGTTCCTCAAAATGATTATGGTAGGGCTTGCAATTGCGATGTTGTTTATTGTTTGCGCTTTATGGTGGTCAGTAAACCTAACTTATCGCCAAATTATGCAGGCTATTTATCCACTTACTAATATTGCTCAAATTGTAAGTGAGCAAAAAGCCTACAATCTTCGCTTTCCTTATAATCGTATTAAAGAATTTCAAGATTTAAATACTGTATTTAACGAGTTACTTGAAGAAATTCAGATATGGGATAATCAGTTACAAAAGGAAAATCGTAAATTATCCTTTCAAGCTCATCACGATCAGCTCACCTTGTTGCCTAATAGACATTATTTTTACCAAATTCTTTTAGACATGTTTGATGATAAGGATTTCGACAATAAGTCTGCATTATTATTTATAGATAACAACAACTTCAAAGCAATTAATGACCAGTTTGGTCATTTAGCTGGAGATGAAGTTTTAAAAGAAATGGCTAATCGCTTGCAAACTCGTCTACGCCATCAAGATTTTATCGCTCGGTTAGGTGGCGACGAATTTGCTGTTATTTTGCATTCCATTAGCCATGCTGATCATTTAATATCTATTGCTGAAAATTTACTCGAAAGCTGTAAAGAACCTTTGCATCTAAATGGTCAAACTATTTATTTCAGTTTTAGTGTAGGTATTGCTTTATCACAATTTGCATCTAGCCCCGAAGATTTCATTATGCAAGCAGATCAGGCAATGTATAAGGCTAAAAATTCGGATGAACACTGGTTTATCTATAAACCTGAAAATTAAATTTAGGCTAATCTATGAATACAAGATCTTTGAAACTCTCCTTTATTGCATTGATATGCATTACTCTTGCAGGGTGCCTGAGTTTTGGTCCATTAAAATATCGTCAAGTAAAGTTGCTCAAAAAAGAAGGGTTCGTTCTTACTGATGAAGGATGGACTTTAGGTTTACCAGAACGTTTGTTATTTGACTTTAATAATGCAGAGTTAAAACAAAGCCATGAAGCTGAATTAGCACGTCTAGCAAACCAATTAAATAAATATGACCTAAATAAATTGAAAATTGTGGGTCACACTGATGATGTTGGTGATGCTACATATAACCAAAAGTTATCTGAAGAGCGAGCACAAAGTGTGGCAAATCTTTTCTTAGCCCGCGGATTTAAAAAAGAAAATATCTATGTGATTGGTCGCGGTTCAACGCAACCTTATGTGCCAAATACAACCAATGAAAATCGTGCGATTAACCGACGTGTTGCAATTGTCGTTATCCCATAATTTTCAATTTATAAAAAAGCCAATCCTTTGTGATTGGCTTTTTTATTTTAAACTAGCTCAATAATATCAATGGTTGGTGGCACTCTAAAGCGTAAAGGGATTCCAACCATTCCTGTGCCGACGGTAACAAAGACATCCGCATGCTCATGAGAATAAAACCCACGTTTATGGCCTAAAATTGATACTTTTTTCATAATATAGTTAGTCAACCATGGAAGCTCCACCTGCCCTCCATGAGTATGTCCAGATAACATTAATGGTCGATTCGGTAATTTAGGTACCATATCTACTGTATCTGGATTATGAGACAAAATTAACCAAGGTTTGTCCTGCGGTAAATCTGGCATGGAACGCATATCAGTTTTTCCTGCCCAAAGATCACCAATACCAATCAAACGAAACTCTTCAAAATCAACAATCTTGCCTTCGATATCCACGACTTCATTATAAAATAATGCATCTTTTAATAATTGTTGAATTGGCGGGCCAGGATATTGCTCGTCATGATTTCCAGGAACTGAATATACAGGCGCCTGAATTTCTTTTAAAACACTTAACTCTTCAATTAGTCTATCTTCTGGTTCATATGTCCAGTCACCAGCAACTACGACTAAATCAGGTTGCTGTTCATTTAATTTTCTAACTATGGTTTTGAGTTGACGTTCATGTCCTGAAAACAAACCAATATGTAAATCTGCGATTAAAGCTACTTTTACTGGCTTATCAAAACTACGATCTGGGTTTAAACGATATTGATGAGTATCAACACGGACTAAATGAGGTTCGATAAATCGGGCATAAATTAATACCCCACTTAAGAAAAAGATGAAAACACCTTGATGAATTGAGTAGTAACCGATCCAAGCAGCATATAAATTAAAAAACCAGAGAGGAATAAGTAGATAAGAGAGATAAAATGCGAGTAGATGTACAAAAGCTTTAAATGGATGAATCGTCTCGGTTCGTGATTGATGAATCCAAGCCTCAGAAATTCCCCATAGAGCAAGTATTGAAAAAATAAAGTAAAAACAAAAAATGATTGAATTTGGATTCCACATTACGACTCTCGACTTATCTTATATTGATTGCTAGTAATCAAATTCAATATTTATCTTTCAATATGCACGAATTATACTCTAGCTCACCTTATCGTATGTACTGATTATGGCACAATCCTTTCATTCCAAACAGCTTCAAACGAATCAACAAGCTAAAGGCTTTTTGATAAAAGCCTCTATAGTCCTATGTTCAAGTTTTGCTGTGGGTTTGACAGGATGTAGTACTCTGCCAAAACATGGTGTTGAACCAGTACAATATGCAAAAGATATTGATACCTCTGAGACTTCACTTGCCAAAATTATCACACCTTTACGTCAGCAAAATCCAAAGTTAACTGGCTTCCATGTTCTAAATGATCCGCTGGAGGCTTTAGCGGCTCGACTTAGATTAATTGATAAAGCCGAAAAGACTTTAGATTTACAATATTACATCTGGGATAATGACAAAGTTGGTGCTTTAGCCTTGCACGCCATTATTCGTGCAGCTGATCGAGGTGTAAAAGTCCGACTTCTTATTGATGACAATAATGCAAAAAAAATGGAAGGGATTTTACTTGCCCTTTCTCAGCATAAAAATATTGAAGTTAAGCTTTTTAATCCCTACCGTTTCCGCAAATATCGTGCAATGGATATGGTGCTGGATTTAAAACGTATCAATCGTCGTATGCATAATAAAAGTTTTATTGCCGACAATGAGGTTGCTCTTATTGGCGGGCGCAACATGACCAATCAATATTACAATGTAAGCGATAGCTATCAGTTTTCTGATGTCGATGTAATGTTGGTAGGTGCTGCTGTTGATGATATTGTGAATTCATTTGATGATTACTGGAATCATGAATATGCATATTCAGTTCAAAGTATCGTAAGTCCTGAGCAGCATCGTTTACGCTATGAAGGATTAAAAGAACAACTCGAAGCACACTATCAACAAGCAACTGTTCAAAACTTTCTAAACTTAACCGCCAAATCCCACGCATTTGATCAATGGTTAAATCATAATATTCAATTCGATTGGGTCAAAGCAGAAGTCGTAAAGGACTCACCTGATAAAATCAAATCGAAAGCTAAAAAAGAAGAACACCTGAATTTCCAATTAATTAACCACTTGGAAAAGCCAGAAAGCAACGTTGATTTAATCTCTGCTTATTTTATTCCTGAAAAACAAGGTGCCAAGATTTTAAGCACCCTTGCCAAAGAAGGGGTTGAGGTTCGAGTTTTAACGAACTCTTTCAAAGCGAATGACGTTGCTGTTGTACATGCCTTTTATGGGAAATATCGTAAAGAGCTGCTTAAAAACGGCGTACAACTTTATGAATTTTTACCAACACCCGATAAAAGAGATTTAAATAAAAATACAGATGAGCTTGCAACTAAAGCTAAAGTAAATATGAAAGGTTTAAGCCGTTCAAGTTTGCATACTAAACTTATGGCATTAGATGAGCAGGTTTTTATCGGTTCATTTAACTTTGATCCACGCTCAGCTTACTTAAATACTGAAATTGGCGTAATTTTAGACAGCCCATCGTTGGCTAAAACCATTCACCATACAATGGATGAAAATTTAAATAAATATGCTTATAAATTAAAGCTCGACGCTAACAATCATATTTATTGGCAACAAGAAACTCCAAATGGCCCTGTAATTTATAGACAGGAACCTGAGATGAAATGGTGGCAAAAAGCAGGCATGAAGTTTCTTTCATGGCTGCCAATTGAAGGTTTTATGTAATTAAGTTTTTGGCTTAAGTACTTTTCGATGTAATTGAGCCAAACCTTCTACCATTTTTTCTTGAACTTCGCGCGTTAAACTTTTGACGTCATGTCCTTCCACTGAAATTGGAGGCAAAGTTAATAAATGAGCAGTTACTTTCGGCATTTCTAGTACACGTTGAATATGTTCAGCAAATGTCATGTCCCCAATAAATGGTGCAACCGTATCTAATTGCCCATCTCTGTTTACATAACAAATTAAACATACCTGTACTGGACGTTGTGCTTCAATCGCTGCACCCAGTAATCGTCCATGAACTTTTTTAACAGAATGTCCATCTGTAGTTGTCGCTTCAGGGAAAAATAATACTGGAATATTTTGTTTTAAAAATTCAGTAATTTGCTCACGAATTCTGACTGAATCCCCAGATCCACGCTTAATAAATAACGTTCCACCACTTTTGGCTAAGTTTCCAAGAATAGGCCAATTTTCAATTTCAGCTTTAGCCAGAAAGAAAACTCGTGCACCTGAGCCTAGAACCGCAACATCTAACCAAGAAATATGATTACTTACCCATAAAGCTGGTTCTCTAGGAATTGTGCCATGTACTTCTATATCTAAATTGAAAACCTGACATAAACGGCGGCAAAAGTATTGGACATAACGTGTATTTACAGGATTATTAGGATCTTTATAAAGCCCATGTCGATAAACTAGATAAAAACCTTCACTAATTGCGGCCGTGGCAGAAGTGACCTTTTTTCCGTATAAACCTATTTTTGATAATTTCTTTAACGTTGAATTAACTATACTTTGCGTTTGAGCCATAAAATTTCACTAACGATTAATCATTGTTATACCCATCTCGAGTCATTCTATACGTTTCGTAATAAACTTGCATTGACGATAGAGAACTGCAAATAAAATAAATCTGAACACTAGACTAATCTCATATAACTAATCTAAAGGATAAGAACAAACGCTTTCCCCTTTTGCTTAAGTTTCCTCTAGAATAAAGTTTTCCCATTTTCAGGATTTATAGCCACGTGGAATATGTTGATCGGCATCAAGGCGGTGAACGCACAATCTTAGTGAGTGTTTCTGTACAATTATTAGATGATCTGGATGCCGAAGAGTTTGCTCTACTTGCACAGTCTGCTGGTGCAGATATCCTTGAACATATTAAGGTTCAGCGTAATAAGCCTAATCCTAAATTTTTCATTGGCTCAGGCAAAGTTGAAGAGATTGCAGAGCAAGTTCAGGAGCTAGAGGCGAGCCTGGTTATTTTTGACCATGCCTTATCACCTGCTCAAGAACGAAATTTAGAAAGAATATTAAAATGCCGAGTTATTGACCGCACAGGCTTAATCTTAGATATTTTTGCGCTACGTGCCCGTACACATGAAGGTAAGCTACAAGTCGAACTTGCTCAGCTTAAACATTTATCTACTCGTCTTATTCGTGGTTGGTCTGCCGACTTTGAACAACAAAAAGGTGGTATCGGCTTACGTGGTCCCGGTGAAACACAACTAGAGACAGATCGCCGTCTTATTCGTGTTCGTATTACCCAATTAAAAGATAAATTAGACAAAGTACATCAGACTCGTATGCAAGGTCGTGCTGCAAGACAAAAAGCAGCTATTCCAACAGTTTCATTAGTAGGTTATACCAACGCTGGTAAATCGACATTATTTAATATTTTAGCAAATAGTGATGTCTACGCAGCCGATCAACTGTTTGCAACACTCGATCCAACACTACGCCGTTTAGACTGGGATGGTATCGGTACTGTTGTGCTAGCAGATACAGTAGGTTTTGTACGAAACTTACAACATGATTTGGTCGAATCATTCAAAGCAACACTTGAAGAAACACTAGAAGCGACCCTTTTACTGCATGTTATTGATAGTAGTAGCCATGACATGCTTGATCAAATTGAAGCGGTTGAAAGCGTATTAAAAGACATTGGCGCTGATGCTCCTGTACTTCGGGTATACAACAAAATTGACCTGAGCGGTGAAGAGGCCAAAATCATTTATGCTGAGCCACACGTCCCAGATCGAGTGTATGTTTCAGCTCATTCTGGTCAAGGTCTAGATTTACTCCAAAAAGCAGTACAAGAATGCTTAATGGGACAAATTCAAAAGTTTTCACTCGTGCTTAAGCCTGCTTATGGCAAATTACGTACTCAACTTTATGCCTTAAATGTGATTGAGTCTGAACATTATGATGATGCTGGCTTATTACATATTGATGTGAAGATTGCACCACATAAGTTAGAAAAGCTGATTCGCCAAGCAAAATTACCCTTAGATGAAATATTGGGAGAACACGCAAGTCAATTTAAACGTCCCTTGGAAGAGTTTGAAATCAAGGGCGAGATCAGTTAAAACTTGATAAGTAAACTTTTAGAGATAAAAAATATGGATAAGATCAAAAGTATAGACTGGACAGCATGGGTAATCACATTACTACTCATTATTGGTTTTCGTGAAGGCTCTGTCGTCGTTATGCGTGCTTTTGGTCATCCAGAATTAGGTAATCTGGTCGGTCTAATCAGCTTACTTATTATTTTACTGATTTGGAGAAAGTTTAAAAAAATTCCACTTCGAATAGTGGATACCAATAATAAAATCATGAAAGAAAGTGGATTCGCTTTTTTGCCCATTTGTGCAGGATCATTAATTATGCTTGTACATATGGGTAAGGAAATTCCATTATTTCTTTTGGTGTTAGTGGTCAGTACCCTTATACCTTTGTGGGTCTATGCAAAAATGGCAAAACGTTGGTTATAAGGAGAATAAAATGTTTACGATTTTCTACGGATTTTTGATCACATTAATTGGTTATCTGTGTGCAAAGCCTTTAAACCGACTTTTCCCGCAAGTTCCACTTTTAGTTTTCGGCATGTTTATTGTAATTGGCTTACTTGCAGTTCTACATGTGCCATATGAGCAATATCGTCTTTATGTGAATGACTTATTTGGTCATCTATTAGGTTATGTCACTGTGGCCTTAGCCATTCCTTTAGCTGCAATGCGTTACGATGATCTTCCAATTAAATCGGTCATTGGTATTTTACTTTTTGCAAGTATTAGCGCCGTTGCCCTACCTATGGGGCTGGCTTATTTGTTACATATGTCTGAACCCACCATTCTTGCATTTGCTACCCGTGCAGTAACTACTCCAATTGCTCTGAACATCGCAACTTTATTACATGCTCCTGAAACACTTGTGACCCTTATTGTCATTTTGTCTGGGGTAATTGGCGCAGCATTCTCGCCATTCTTACTTAAACATATTCATGATGAGAGAGCATCAGGTTTAGCCTTAGGTTTAGCTGCACATGCCATCGGAACAGCTCAAGCTTGGCAACGTGGACCTGTTGCAGGTCGTTACGCTGCATTTGGTATGGCATTGAACGGTGTATTTACTGCAATTTGGCTACCAACATTAATGTTGTCTTTTGGAACACCATAATTAAAAAAGTAGATTAAATAAACGTTGAATGGTCTATCAATTCCCAATAAGATGACCTTTCAATGTTAAAAGGATTTTTAATTATGGGGAAAATTTTTCTTGGAGCTCTGCTCGTATTGGGGATCAATACTGCTACATTTGCAGCAGATATTACAGGTCTTTGGCAAACAATTGATGATAAAACTGGTGCGCCCAAAGCACAGGTAGAAATACGAAAAGAAGCGAACGGGACATATGCCGGAAAAATTGTCAAAGTTACACCACGCCCAGGTTATACACCTAAAGAGATTTGTGATAACTGCCCTGCGCCCTATACCAATAAACCGATTTTAGGTCTGGATATCGCAACTGGTTTAAAACAGACAGATGGACTTAATTATACTGGTGGTAAAATTTTAGATCCAAATACTGGCAAACTTTACGGACTTAAAGCAAAGCTCAGTGCAACTGGCAAACGCTTACATATGCGTGGTTATCTTGGAGTTTCAGCTTTGGGACGTAATCAAATTTGGATTCGCGTAGAATAATAGTTCCCAATAAAAAAGCCGCTTCTGCGGCTTTTTTATTTTTAACTCAGCTACTAGCTTCATCTTACGTTCATAGTAAAGCATTGCTTTGCTTATATTTGCACAGGGTTTTCAACAGAAAAAATTTCTTTGTCTTCAAGTCGATAAGCCATTAATTTTCTGCCCCAAACACAGCCACCATCGATATTCTGAATCTGCTCATCAATAGTTCTGCCCTCGAGCGCAGCCCAATGACCAAAAATAATCTGATGAGTTTGTGCCGCTTTGCTCGGAAATTCAAACCAAGGTAAATAACATTCCGGCATTGGTGCATCTAAAGAATCTTTAAAACTAAACTCTAAAGCCCCTTCGGCATTGGTTAAACGCATGCGAGTCAAATAATTGGTAATACAACGTAAACGCGCAGAACCAGTTAGGTTATCTTCCCACAAATCTGGTTTTGAACCATACATGTCTGCTAAAAAAGCATCCAATACAGATAAATCTTCGTTTGCGAGTACAGCCTCAACCTCTTTTGCCAACGTTACAGTTTTTTGCGCATCCCAAATACAAGGTATGCCAGCATGAGTAAGGATCGTATGCTCATTTGGCAATAAACATAATGGCTGTTTACGTAACCAGTCGATTAATTCATCACCATCAATCGCATCAATAACGTCTTGAGTACGATCTTTTTCTTTAATCTCTTTTAAACCGCGTGCACCCGCAATTAAAGTCAGGTCATGATTTCCAAGTACAGTTGCGGCAGCACCACGATCTGCAAGCTTTTTAATAAAACGCAGTGCCCCTACTGAGTTTTCACCACGTGCGACTAAATCCCCAGCAAACCATAAAAAGTCTTGATCCGGATCAAAACGTATTTCTTTAAGCAAGGCTTTTAGAGCTTCAAAACACCCCTGCACATCGCCAACAACATAGTTAAAACGCTTAGTCATTTACGCCACCATTTGATCGGCTAAAGCAACAAATTGGGCAAGTGTTAAGGTCTCTGGACGAGCCATTGGATCAACACCAGCTTTTTCAAAGCCATCTTCTGCAATCATACCTTTAAGACTGTTTCTCAATGTTTTGCGGCGCTGAGTAAATACATGGGCAACCAGTCGAGCTAAAGCTTTTTCATCTTTTGCTGTAATTGGCTTTTGATCATAAGGAACAAGGCGGAAAACAGCACTCGTTACTTTAGGTGGTGGGTTAAATGCACCAGCCGGCACTTCAAATAAAAATGTTGGTTGACAGTAATATTGAATCATTACCGACAAGCGTCCATATTCTTTCGTATTCGGTTCAGCAGTAATACGGTCAACCACCTCTTTTTGCAGCATAAAGTGCATATCTTTAACTTTGCTGCCAAATTCCAAGAGGTGAAAAAGTAATGGGGTTGAAATGTTATAAGGTAAGTTACCGACTACACGTAATGGTCGGCCATCTTTTACCAGTTCGCTAAAGTCATATTTTAATGCGTCAGCTTCTATAATCGTCAAACGTTCAGGATGTGGAACACGTTCTGGTAGCCCAGCAGCTAAGTCACGATCTAGCTCCACTACAGTTAATGCATCACACTCCCCAATTAAAGGAGACGTTAAAGCAGCTAAACCGGGTCCAATCTCGACAATATTGTCACCAGTACGCGGACTTACAGAGCGCACAATTTTGGCAATGACCCGTTGATCATGTAAGAAGTTTTGACCAAAACGTTTACGAGCTTTATGCCCTTCATCTTTCGGGTTTAGGGCATTAATTTGATACATATAACATTTCCAACATGAAAAATTTAGTTCGCTGCTAAAGATAAAGCTAAATCAACAGCGACATTTAAACTTGAGCTTTTTGCCAAACCAGTCCCAGCCAAAGACAACGCAGTGCCATGGTCAACCGAAGTTCGAATGAAAGGCAAACCCAATGTAATATTGATGGCTTCACCAAACCCTTGTGATTTTAACACAGGTAAACCTTGATCATGGTACATGGCAAGTACAGCGTCTGCATTTTTAAGATGTTCTGGAGTAAACAAGGTATCTGCCGGCAAGCTTAAACTCATTTTAATCCCTTGTGCTCGATAACTTTCAAGTACCGGATTAATGGTCTCAATCTCCTCACGACCCAAATAACCATCTTCACCTGCATGAGGATTTAAGCCACACACGAGTACACATGGGTTTGTAATCTTAAATTTAGTTTTTAAGTCATACAGTAAAATATCAATGACCTGATGCAAACGCTCTTTGGTAATCGCATCTGCTACATCTCTTAAGGGTAAATGTGTAGTTGCTAACGCAACACGTAAAGTTTTGGTTGCAAGCATCATGACGACACGCTCTACACCTGCAAACTCTTGATAGTATTCAGTGTGACCACTAAACAAAATACCAGCATCATTAATAACCGATTTTTGTACGGGTGCCGTGGCTACTCCAACACTTTTACCAGACATTGCATAATCTGCTGAACGACGTAGTTGTTCTAATACATAGGCAGCATTAGCTGGGTTTAATTGACCATCAATAACCGCTGCTTCTAAAGGCACATGCTCTATATAAAGTTCATTCAGAGATGATGACTCAGGCTGTCCTGTATATTCTATAAATTGAATATCGATCCCAAGTTTTTGGGCACGTTGCTCTAATAAGTCTCGGTCACCCAAGATAACAACAGGGTGTTCATCAACCCGCTTAGCCAAGCTCAAACAGATATCTGGACCAATACCAGCCGGCTCACCGGAAGTGACATATAATGGCAGCACAATCACTCCAGACACATAACAAGAATTTGTTTGATTTTAACATATCTGACATTCATCAGTTTATGGATTAAATTATATGGCTTAAACTGGATTTTTCTTGTGAGTTTGGACAAACTCGTTTAGAATGCTCGCTCCTTTTGTTTGGACAGATTCCATAGTCCAAACCAACTATAATAGGTAGTGGTTTAATGAAAACTCTCAGCGCTAAGCCAGCTGAAGTTCAACATGACTGGTATGTTGTTGATGCTTCTGGCAAAACTTTAGGTCGCCTTGCGACTGAAATCGCTCGTCGTTTACGCGGTAAGCACAAAACTTCTTATACTCCTCACGTTGACACTGGCGATTACATCGTTGTGATTAATGCTGAACAAGTTCAAGTGACTGGTAAAAAATCACTTGATAAGAAATATTATCGCCATACTGGTTTCCCTGGTGGTATCCGTGAGACTAACTTCGAGAAGTTAATCGCTCACAAACCTGAAGCTGTTCTTGAAAAAGCGGTTAAAGGCATGTTACCAAAAGGTCCTCTTGGTTATGCAATGATCAAAAAAATGAAAGTGTACGCTGGTACTGAGCATCCGCATGCTGCTCAACAGCCACAAGTTTTGGACATCTAAGGGATACAGCACATGGCTACTAATTATGGTACAGGTCGCCGTAAGACCGCAACTGCACGTGTTTTCTTGTCAGCTGGTACAGGTAAACTCGTTATTAACAACCGTACTTTAGAGCAATATTTCGGTCGTGAAACTGCTCGTATGGTTGTTCGTCAACCTTTAGAACTTTTAGAAGTTACTGAAAAGTTTGACCTTTACATTACTGTTAAAGGTGGTGGTATCGGTGGTCAAGCTGGCGCGATCCGTCACGGTATTACTCGTGCGCTTATCGCTGCTGACGAAACTTTAAAACCTGTTCTACGTCAAGCTGGTTTCGTTACTCGTGATGCTCGTGAAGTTGAACGTAAGAAACTTGGTTTACGTAAAGCTCGTAAGCGTCCTCAATTCTCTAAACGTTAATTCGTTTATCGAGTTGGACAAAAAGCCTTGGATTTTTCCAAGGCTTTTTTATTATGAAAATAGAACCATAAAATGCAAACTTATAAATATAAACAAACTATCTCTTTAGAACCGTGATTTCCTAGAGCATTTTTAGTATCCTAATCGATTCACTCAACCACGTCGTCTTGTGATATGTCGGTCGAAAACACCTCTATTCAGGGGATTACCCTTTACAGTCATGCTGATGATTTCCGTTCTCACTGGATTCGTTTCTTATTAGCAGAAAAACAAATCAAATATCAATTGATCATAACTGACCATGAAGACGAAGATTTAGCCAGCTTAAATCCTTACAACCAATTACCAATGTTGGTCGAACAAAATCTTAAATTATTTTCAGCCCCTATCATTGCTGAATATTTAGATGATCGTTATCGTCAAAGTAAGCTTTATGCCGATGCTCCTATGATGCGTGCAGAACAGCGTCAGTATATCTGGAGACTTGAAAATGACTGGTTCAAATTAGCAGATGACATGTTAAAACATGCAGATTCTCTAAATCTCGAACAAAAGCAAAAAGCTCAAAAAGAACTACGTGAAACATTGATTTCACTTACTCCCCTATTTCAGCATTTTCCGTATTTCATGTCTGAGAGTTTTACAATCTTGGACTGCATGCTTGCCCCTATCTTTTTAAGATTAAATAGCATGGGCATTGATTTACCCAAACAGCACTGTCGCCCTATATTTTTGTACTGTAAACGTATCTTTGAACGGCCTTCTTTTGCTAAATCAATGACGCCTCAAGAGAAAAACCGTTACAATGAACTATTAAATATGGAATAGCGTGATATGTCTGAGCAAACTATTGATTTAACCCCTACACGTCCTTATCTTGCTCGTGCAATCTATGAATGGATTTGTGATAACCAACTGACTCCTTATCTATTAGTTGATGCGACACAACCGCATACCGACGTTCCGCAACAATTTGTTAAAGATGGTCAAATTGTTTTAAATATTGTCCCTCATGCTGTTCATCAATTGCTTATTGCCAATGAAGCCATTACTTTTTCTGCTCGTTTTGGCGGGGCGTCAAAAGATATTTATGTCCCTATTCAAGCAGTTTTAGGGATTTACGCACGTGAGAACGGACAAGGTTTATTCTTTGATCCTGAAGAATATGCCAATGTAACACCTGTAGAAAATACAGTAGAGTCAGAAGTACAAGAAGCAACTGAAACAACATCAACCAAGAAAAAACCATCGTTAAGAATTTTAGATTAAATATTAGAGGAAGAAAGCATGGCATTTGATTTAGTCCAATACTTTGCTGAGCAGATAAAAATTCAAAAGCCTCAGCTTTTAAATCAATATCCAGTTAATGAAAAAAATAAACTGATTGATGAGGTGAATATTCTTGCGCTTGGAAAACTAATTAGTTTATGGCGTCAGAATGACAATAAGATTTATCAAGAAATCAAAACCTCAGACCCACTCTATATTCAAGAAGTTGCTCGTCATTTAACAACTTCTAAACATAATCAGTCGACTTTAAAAAATTCAGAACTAGAACACAGTATTTCTGAAATTTTAACTTTGCAATTAGCAGAACTTAATCAGCTCGATGAAACAGGTGGTTTTGGGCATAACGGCTTAAAAGAATTAATTTTAGGTCAGATCGAACACTTATCAGGTCAAGCTGAAGATTGGGTTTGGTTAACAAACCACCTAAATGAATTAGTTGGTTCTAAACCTGTGGAACAAGAAGAGCTATCATTGGATACAACAATGAAGGAGTTCAATCAAATGGTTCATCAAGCCCAACCTCATCACGAAGACTTGCATATTAAAGAACAAACTACCGAGATTTCTGTACCTACATGGTCAAAGATTATTGCCCCTGTCGTTGCTTTAGCAATTTTGGGTTACTTATATTGTATTTATACGCAGCTCGTTTAGTTCAATTATTGCTATAAAGGGGAATTCATTATTTCCCCTTTTTTATTATTAAAATTGGAACATTTTATCTACAAGTATTTTATTAATATTCTATTACAATTATTTTATCCAGATTTTAAAATATATAATGTTAAACTCAGCACAGTATTAAAATTAAAACGTAAAAATAATCTTATAATATTTTCTATGGCCTGACATTTTGTGTCACTTATTTCCCAAAACAACAATTTTACTTTTTATTTAATTTATTGACTTCAAATTGAGCAAAAATATAATGAATTTCAGCTACTTTTAGGAAAAAGTAGTAAATATAATTTTAGAATCCTGAGAGATAAAAAATGGCTAAACTTTCTTTAGATAGCTTAACGACAATTGATGGTTTTATTGCTTCTGCACTTGTTGATTCAGAAAGTGGATTGTCACTTGCAACACAAGGTGGTGGGGAAATTGATTTAGAATTGGCTGCTGCTGGTAATACAGAAGTCATTCGCGCAAAGCGCAATGTAGCTAATGCATTGAAGTTAAATGATAATATTGAGGATATTTTAATTACCTTAGGTAAGGCTTACCATTTAATTCGACCTTTAGAAAGTAATAATAATTTGTTCCTTTACTTAGTACTCGACCGTAGCAAATCAAATTTGGCTATGGCTCGTCATGAGTTAAAGTCATTTGAAAAAGAGCTCGATTTCAGTTAAGTGATTTAGTTTATGCTCTTTATATTCATTATAAAGAGCATAAAAAATCATTATATCAATTTATAAAAATTTAAAATGATACTATGGATAGTCATTGCATAAATATTGCAGTTTCAGGTTTAAGCTTAAAAGTTTCAGATGAATTAAAAATATTAATCCGCAATCTAATATCAAATCAATATGGTATTAACTGGGTTAATATTTCCAGTAATCATATTGACTTATTAATCATTAACGAAAACTTTTTTGATGCAGATAATATTCAAAATATTCTTCACAAGAAAAAATTTCTTTATTTAAAAGTTACGAAAACAGCTTCAGAAAATAGAAATTCTATTTATGAACACACCTTACATCTACCAGTAGAAAAAACCGAACCTCTATTAGAATGGCTAGAGGACAATTTATTGTCCTCTTTAGATCAGAAAAACTTTGCTGTAGTTTCTGATTTATCAAATGAGTCTCCATTCATTGATAATAAATTTATAAGGAATTTGCACAGTTCAGAAAACCCTAGGCTACACATCTTTGATGATAAAGGTACTTTAGCGATTATTGATAATAGAACTCAAATTGCTTGGTTGGAGCCCTCTCGTCAAAAAACACAAACTAATATGAGCTTTAACTTTGCTTTTGCAAAAACATCTGATTTTACTAAGGTTTCTCGTAAAAAAGATTATTATGTACAAGACTGGTTATGGAATCTGATTTGGACTTCAAACAATTTTGAGAATCTAGCCTCGAAGGATAGTTATTTTAAAATTGACTATTGGCCACAACCCTATCAAAAAGAATATAGAAAAGTGAGCCTACAACTCTCTGCTTGCTTTATACAGGGAGCAAAAATTACTGATGTGGCTAACCAGCTTAACATGTCAATTGATGATGTCTTGCACTTTGTTACAGCTTGCTTAATGGCAAATAATGGAAAATTTATTTCTGCGAATAAATGTGCTTACACACCAAATTTTTATTTAGAAAATTCAAATACAGACAATCATTTTTTTAAAAATTTTATAGGGAAGATTAGACGGCGTTTTGGTCTTTAAGGGAAGTTATGATTATACAGCAATATAAAATTGTCTTTGCAGGTAGTATGGGGGCAGGTAAAACAGAAGCGATTAAATCGCTATCTGAAATTCCAATTCTGGAAACAGAAGCATTCAACACTGATGTACAGAGCCACCAGAAAACCCAGACCACTGTAGGCATTGATTATGGTGAAATTACTTTAGATGATGGAATCAAAATCGGACTCTATGGCACCCCGGGACAAAGCCGTTTTGATTTTATATGGTCGGTCATTTGTGAAGGTGCAATCGGTGTTATTTTATTATTAGATCATAATAGTTCGAACCCAATTGCTGAGCTAGAAAGCTACTTAGAAACCTTTAAAAATTACAATGATAATATTGCGATTGGTATTACTCATGTTGACGAAAATAAAGAGTCATCACTTCAACAATATCGCAATTGGATAAAAGCAAAAGGATTACCGTATCCGTTGTTTTTTATTGATGCACGTGAGGAAGAACAAATTTTAATGATGGTTGAATCATTAATTGCATCACTTGAAATTAAGGTAGGCCAAATATCTCAAGGGAATGATCATGCTTAGTATCCCAGCTCAAAAACGAACCGCTCCAACACAGTTACTACAACTTGCAAAAAATGAAGCTCATAATATTTTGATGAATACACGAGGTGTAGACTTTGTGATGATTTGCTCTTCTGATGGTTTTGAATTAGCGACCGTAAGTCATAAAAACTACCGTAACACTACAAAATTAGCAGCAGTGAGTAGCTCAATTTTGGCAATGGTCACTGCATTTTTAAAAGAGATTCAACTCACTGGTTGTAACAACATTACTTTAGATGCAGATAATGGCAAAGCTATTCTGACCGCTATTCCTGCTGTTCATCACCCGATGGTTATGGTTACGCTAAGCAATAAAGAGGTTCTTTTAGGACAACTATTATATAGTCTAAAAAAAGCAAGTCTGTTAATTGCGGAAGCTGATGGCGAATAAATCAGGACTCCTCATTTAAAATAAATACCGCTCTATATGAACGGTATTTTTATTAGATTTGAATAGTAAATAACATTTGCCTTTTTTTTACTTGCTGGCCTTGCTGGCCTAAAACCTCTTTCACTACACCATCAACATCAGCTTTAATCTGTTGCTGAATTTTCATGGCCTCAAGAACTAATAAAGTTTGGCCTTTCATTACTTGATCACCTTTATTGACCAAAATATTCACCACAGCGCCATCCATGGGCGCACGAATTTTGCCATCACCGGCTACATCGGCAACTTCTGGTGCTGTATAAGTCACATTGCGAATCAGAACATTACCATTATTCTGATCTAAATAAAGCTGCTCTCCATCCAATACGTATTGCACACGGCGGCGCACGCCATTCAACAGATAGATCAATTGTTCTGCTGTTTTTTCAACAACCTCAATACTTACGGTTTGCTCACAGAGTTGTACCGTAAACGTGTTATTTACAGATGAAAGCTGTAATTGGATACTCTGATCATCACATTTCAACCTCAAAGGTAAGGGCACGCCAAGACCTGTTTGCCATGCCCCAGTTCCTTTACTTTGGCTAAATAATGCTGCAGCAATGGCTAAGCTTTCTAAAGATAAAACCTGCTTATTTAGACTACTATCATCTTGAAAATGCTGCTGAATAAATGCGGTATTGGTATCACCGGCCACAACAACTGGATGACGCAGTAAATTGACCAAGAACTGCTTATTGCTATTTACACCCAGAAAAACACAGTCATCGACGGCACGCGCCAATAAACGAATTGCATCCTCACGGGTTTTACCGTATGCAATCACCTTCGCCACCATCGGATCATAAAATGGACTGACTTCATCAGTTGCTAACATGCCATGATCGATTCGTACATTTGGCAAATTTGCAGGCTTCCAGCGTAAGACTTGACCAGTTTGAGGCAAAAAATCCTGACGCGGGTCTTCTGCATACAAACGCACTTCAATTGCATGTCCAGTTAAGGTCAACTCATGTTGTTTTAAAGGTAACTGTTCACCATTGGCAACACGTAACTGCCATTCAACCAAGTCTAATCCTGTAATAAGTTCAGTGACCGGATGCTCTACCTGCAAACGAGTATTCATCTCCAAAAAGTAAAATGCACCCGATGCATCTAGCAAAAATTCAACTGTCCCTGCCCCCACATAAGCACATGCTTTCGCTGCTGCCACTGCAGCCTCACCCATTTGCTGGCGTAGTTCAGGCGTCATCACTGGACACGGTGCCTCTTCAACAACTTTCTGATGACGACGCTGGATCGAACAATCGCGCTCAAACAAATACACATAGTTGCCATGTGTATCGCCAAAAACCTGAATTTCGACATGGCGCGGAGCAATGACTGCTTTTTCTAAAATAAGCTCGCCTGAACCAAAGGCATTTTCAGCTTCTGAACGTGCTGTTTGTAATGCCTCAATCAATTCAGATGCTTGTTGTACCAAACGCATGCCACGACCGCCGCCACCCGCAGAAGCTTTAACCATCAAAGGAAAGCCAATTTGCTCTGCTTGTGTAGCCAAATATTCAAGGTCTTGTCGCTCATCTTCATAACCTGGCACACAAGGAACACCAGCTTTGATCATGGCAATTTTGGAGAGGCGTTTACTGCCCATTAACTCAATTGCTGAAGCGGTTGGCCCAATAAAGGTAATCTGATTGTCGATACACGCCTGAGCAAATTCAGTATTTTCCGACAAAAAGCCATAACCGGGGTGAACTGCATCCGCCCCTGTTTTTTTGCAAGCTTCAATAATTTTAGCGATAGAGAGATAAGACTCCGATACTTTTGAAGCACCGATATAAACAGCTTCATCCGCCTCTTGCACATGGCGAGCATGACGGTCAGCATCGGAATAAACTGCGACAGTCTGATAGCCCATGGCTTTGGCTGTCTGCATAACTCGAACTGCAATTTCACCACGATTGGCAACCAGTACTTTTGAAAATTTCATTATTTTTATCCTTATCGCTTATGACTCATCGGCCCAATTTGGCAATCGTTTCTGGATAAAAGCCATCGTTCCCTCTTGTCCTTCAGCACCACCAACCGTTTGAGCGAACTGCTGTGCAGCATCATTAAGCAATTCATTTAAATTTTCATTGAGCATTCGATGTAACAATGCTTTAGTTACACGCGAAGCCTCTGGTGCTGCTCGTTTAATGTGCTGAATGGTTTCCTGTAAAGCTTGTTCAAGTTCGATTTCATTATGTGCAATTTGATGAACCACACCAACACTCAGTGCAGTATGTCCTTCAAAACGCATACCGAGTAAAGCAAGTCGGCGTGCCTGAGTCAGGCCAATACGTTTCACCACAAAAGGAGCAATTTGCGCAGGAATCACCCCAAGCCCTGTTTCAGGTAAACCAAACTGAGTATTGTCACGGCTAATCGCAACATCTGAAACACAAGCCAGACCAAAACCACCACCTAACACCGCACCCTCTAAAATCACCACAACAGTCTGCGGTGCAGCTTCGACTTGCTCAAGCATGGCGCCAAAACGACGATTAAAATCCACATAAGGTTGTAAGCTACCAACATTGGCTGCTTCAACACGCAAAGCCGCCATGTCTTTAATGTCACCACCTGCACAAAAAGACCCGCCTTCACCACGGATAATCACTGCACGAATTGAAAGGTCATCACGAATGGCAGTAAAAACTTGTTGAATGGCATTCACCATATTCAAGTTCATGGCATTGCGGCTCTCCGGTCGATTTAACCAGAGATATAAAATACTGCCGTCTTGTTCCAATTGAATGCTGTCATCAATATCTATAGCTTGTAGAGAAGTCGAAAGTGTCATGGCTGATTCCTTATTTTTGTTTTTTTGGCAAGATATCCATAAGTTTGCAGATAATCCCCAACATAATCTCATCTGCCCCACCACCAATAGATCCTAAGCGACCATCACGGTACAACTGTGATGCAGGGTTATCCCACATAAAGCCATTGCCGCCCCAATATTGCAAACAGCTATCAGCAACTTCACGAGTTAAACGTCCTGCTTTGAGTTTTGCCATAGAAGCCAGCTTGGTTACATCTTCACCCGCAATGTGCTGTTCACACGCTTGGTAGGTTAATGCTTTAAGCGCTTCCACTTCGGTCATAAGTTCAGCAAAACGGAAATGAATATATTGGTTATTAATGAGTGGCTGACCAAAAGTGGTACGCTCTTTGGTGTAGTCGATGGTCTTTTGGATTAAATTTTCCAACCCGCCAATGGCATTGGCACAAGCCCATAGGCGCTCTTCCTGAAATTGCATCATCTGCATCATAAAGCCCATACCTTCAACACCCACCAGATTACGCTGAGGTACACGGACATTGTCCAAATAAACTTGAGCGGTCGTTGTTGAACGCATACCTAATTTATTCAGCGGTTCTGAAAAACTAATCCCTTTAGTGTTTGCTGGTACAATAATCATCGACTTATTAACGTGAGGTTTATCATCAGATGTGTTGGCTAAAAGACAAAAGAAATCAGCCTGCAAGGAGTTGGTAATCCACATTTTGCTGCCATTAATGACATAGTCATCGCCCTCCTTTTTAGCAGTTGTTTTAATGGCTGCCACATCCGAACCGGCATGCACTTCCGATACCGCAATTGAGGCAACATATTCTCCAGCAATGGCTGGCGTTAAAAACTCATCACGTAATTCTTTGCTGCCAAAACGCGCCAAAGCAGGTGTTGCCATATCCGTTTGTACACCAATAGCTAAAGGCACACCACCACACGCTGCACGACCAATTTCTTCGGCAACCACAAGGTTATAAGAATAGTCTAGAGCCAAACCGCCATTTTCTTCAGGCTTACAAATCCCTAATAAGCCGAGATCGCCCATCTTTTTAAATACATTATGAATTGGGAATTGCCCTGCTTCTTCCCATTCCGGAATATGTGGATTCAGCTCATTTTGAACAAATTGATGTGCTGTGCGACGTAATGCTTCATGTTCAGCAGTAAATTTCATTGTGTTATTCCTATTAATTTTTTTAATTGCGGTAAAGGTTGATTAAAAACGGGACACACCAAAACGGGTTGGATTTAGCTCTCGTTGCTGTGCTTCATAAATTGTCTGTAAAAGGAAAATTAATAATTTTCGGGTATCTCGCGGATCGATAATGCCATCATCATGTAACATGGCCGTATTAAAAAGCGCGGTAGATTGCTGCTCCAATTTCATCGCAGTGCTTTGCTCAAGAAAATCGAGCATTTGCGGATTCGGTTCCTGACCAGAAGCTTTTTGTTTTCCTTCTGCCACAATGCGTAGCACCTTTCCAGCCTGTGCAGATCCCATGACAGCAACATGCGAATTTGGCCAAGCAAAGATAAAATCTGGCGATAAGCTCCGACCACACATCGCGTAGTTACCTGCACCATATGAGCCTGCCACAACAATAGAAATTTTAGGTACGGTACAATTCGCAACAGCTTGAATCAGTTTCGAGCCATGCTTGATAATGCCATTTTGTTCAGCATCGGTTCCCACCATAAAACCTGTGGTGTTATGCAAGAACAATAATGGACGTTTAGTCTGCTCACACAGGTGTATAAACTGAGCTGCTTTCGCCGCTCCTTGAGGCGTAATCGGACCATTATTGGTAATAATACCAATATGCAAACCACCAATTTTTGCCCAACCACATACCGTTAAATCATCATATTCCTGTTTAAATTCTAGAAAATCTGAATCATCAATAATGCGCGCAACCACTTCTTTCATGTTAAATGGTTGTTTGGGGTCGTTTGGAATCACACCCAACAGTTCCTCGGTATCATAACGAGGTTCTTTATATGTCGTTTCAACTGATTTGATTTGTTCTTTCCAGTTCAGATGTTCAAAAATTTCACGTGCAAGTCGAATACCATCAGCATCATTTTCAGCCAAATATTCTGCTGTTCCAGCGACCTGCGCATGCATTTCTGCACCGCCCAATTCCTCCGCTGTAGCCACTTCACCCGTGGCAGCCAGAAGTAACGGGGGGCCTGCAAGAAGCATTTCGGTTTGTTTGCGTACAGCAATGACATAATCCGAAAGACCTGGTTGATAAGCTCCTCCTGCCGTTGCATTCCCATGTACCACTGCAAGTTGTGGAATACCTGCCGCAGATAAACGTGCTTGATTGGCAAAGGTCATACCGCCATATGTAAATACTTCAGCTGCATAATTTAAGTTGGCACCGCCACTTTCGGTCAGCGTAATCAGCGGGAGTTTTTGTTCCAAAGCAATTTTTTGCAAACGCAGTGTTTTCTGTACACCCATAGGAGACATGGTCCCACCTTTAATTGCACTATTACTTGCTGAGACCAAACAGCGCACATCACTGACAAAACCAATGCCGGCAATTACGCCACCACCAGCTTCCGAACCATCTTTATCATCATGCATGTTGTAGCCAACCAAACCGCATAGTTCGATAAAAGGAGAATCTACATCGAGTAATAACCGTACACGCTCATGCGGCAAAATCTTGCCTTTCTTGTCAAACTTCGCTCTGGCAGCATAAGACTTATCAATGCTTTTTTGTTGAATTGCACGGACTTCACTCAGCTGAGCAAGCAGTGCCTCTTTATTCTTTTGATACTGTTCACTACCAACAGTAATTTCGGATTGAAGAATGGTCATTTTTATTCCTCACTCCAAACCTGAATTATTGTTGTGCTCGACGTTTTCAGTTTTATCTTTTTTAAAAATTTCAGGAATAAACGCGCGATGGAAACCATTATAAGACTGACTATTTGTCGCTTCGGCTAGTGGATACATGCGTGTCCCTTGCGATGCAGCACCATCAATACGCAAAGTTACACCGGACACAAAAGCTGCGGCATCAGAGAGTAAATAACAAATTGCCGATGAAACTTCAGACTCTGTTCCCATACGTTTTAATGGTACATTGCCAGCAAGACTTGGAATAATCACTTTGGCAAAATCACCGCTATAATTATCCATCCCTGATGACACAATCCACCCCGGTGCAACAGCATTTACTCGAACGCCCGATTTACCCCATTCAACCGATGCTGTTTTAGTAAGGTTATCCACCCCTGAACGTGCTGCACCCGAGTGCCCCATTCCCGGCATACCACCCCACATATCGGCAGTCATATTGACAATACTGCCGCCATGTTTTGCCATCCATTGGTTATAAGCTTCACGCATCAGGTAAAATGTTGAGTGCAAGTTATTACGTATAACGGCATCAAAACCATTAGCAGAAATACTTTCCAAGGCAGATGGAAACTGACCGCCCGCATTGTTCACCAAACCATCCAATCTACCGAATTTTTCAATCACCTCGGCAATCATATTTTTGACTTGTTCTTCTTCACGGTTATCACAGACGATAGAATGGACTAAACCGCCATCTTCTATAATTTCTTGGCTCACCTTTTCCAGTTTTTCAATTTTGCGGCCTGTAATCACCACTTGCGCACCCAAAGCGGCAAGCTCATGTGCCGTACAACGGCCTATTCCAGAGCCGCCACCCGTCACGATCACCACTTTATTAGCAAAAGCATCAGGTCTAAAAATTGATTGATAACTCATCTTTATTTCATCCATTCATTTTATTTTTCTAAAAGATTTGCCGGAACTTTGACAGGCATATCCAATAACTGTTGGGCAAAGGCTTTGCCTTGCGGATCGATACGTAAGCTTGCAACACCACCACCACCTAAGGCATTTTCCAGCATAAAATTCAGCGCATTTAAACCCGGTAACTCATAACGAATTACGCGTCCTTTCTCTGCATCCAAAACATGTTGCATATAGCTTGCAACAGCCTGTTCAGTCAGTGCTGCACGAATCCACGGTAAATAGTCTGCTTTACGTGCAATCACCCCGATGTTGCTATGATTGCCTTTATCACCACTGCGAGCATGCGCAATTTCAATCAAAGGAACTTCAATTTCATTTCCTTGATACATTGCACTTTCACCAGTTGCTAAAGTATTGATTTGTTGTGTAGATATGCTCTGAGGAATTTCAACAGCGTGGCGTTGGCCATCAAGATCAATTTCAACATGGACCTGATTTTTATCAATTAAAAATGAAAATAATTTAACAACTGGCGATGCTTTTGGACGACCACCCACAATCCCAGCCAAGGCTGGAGCCATACCGGTAGAGGCCTGCGCAATTTCTGATGCAAAGAACATACAAGCTTCTTTAAACATGTGCTTCACAGCTATTTTGACCACAACTTCACGGCTATTTAAAGCCTGGGCATGGTCACCATAGGTACTTTCAATACCTAAAATTTCAACAGACTTTTCACTAAATGGCGGCACTGAGCGCATTGCTAAAACACGTTCGCACTTAGTCAAAATCGCATCAGCAATGACT
This sequence comes from Acinetobacter sp. WU_MDCI_Abxd143, assembly GCF_025514195.1. Lineage (NCBI taxonomy): Bacteria > Pseudomonadati > Pseudomonadota > Gammaproteobacteria > Moraxellales > Moraxellaceae > Acinetobacter > Acinetobacter sp. WU_MDCI_Abxd143. The sequence continues at coordinate 4,942 of NZ_JAHPTH010000019.1, read as the reverse complement.
TGTGCTTTTTGTGGTGCCTCACGTCCTGCAATGAGGAAACTCACTAAAACCCGATAACCATCAAGATAGGTCGCGCTGACTTTATATTGTGTAGTTGGTGCTTGCCCTTTTGCACCCGTCACACGAACTCGGTGCTCCCCGACTTGCTCTAAATGCACGTGGCTGAAATCAGCAATTACATCGGGTAGTAAATATGCTTGAGGATTGCCAATTTCATAAACAATTTGCTCAGCAACCGTAGCAGCTGAAACCAGACCACCAGTCCCCTGTGGTTTGGTTACAACAAATGAACCATCTTCACTCACTTCAACCACTGGAAAACCCATATTGTCAAAGCCTTGTACCAAATGCCAATCGGTGAAATTGCCGCCTGTACATTGGGCACCGCACTCAATCACATGCCCTGCCAACGAACCTTGTGCCAATTTGCCATAGTCATCTAAAGACCATTTATACTCATATAACAAAGGTGCAAGCACCACAGCCGAATCGACGACACGGCCCGTAATCACAATATCTGCCCCCAAATCCAAAGCATCACGAATAGCCACTGCTCCAAGATAGGCATTACTGCTCGCTACTTGTTCGGGTAAAGGTTCATCACTAAACATTTCCTGAATATTTCGCTGCTTAAGCTGCTCATGTTTTGGTAAAAGATCATCACCTAAAACCACAGCAATTTTCAGGTCTAAGCCATACTCTTTAATAATTTTTTGCAAGGCATCGCGGCAAGCCAATGGATTAACACCACCAGCATTACTAATCACCTTAATCTTTTTTTCTGCAATTTTTTTAAGTAGAGGTGCCATCACCCGACTGACAAAATCCAAAGCATAACCATGCTTTGGCTCGACCATCATCGCTTTTGCCATAATCGACATGGTGATTTCTGACAAATAATCAAAGACTAAGTAATTAATATCGGCTAAATGCACCAATTGGAAAGCCGCAGTGTTGGTGTCCCCCCAAAAACCTGAGGCACAACCTATTTTTACGACACGCCCATCATCCTGCTGATTACTTGTCATTTCATTTCTCATTATTCTGTATAAAAATTACGCTCAACCATACCAAGCAAGCGCTTGGTTTGTAAAGTGCAAAATGTTATTGTAGTAATGACTAAAACTTCCAAACTCAATCATGTTTAGAAATGTACTGAGATTTGGTGAATATTTCGATTCATATTTTTTACAGGTTCACGTTTTCGTATGATTGCTACCTCAATTGAACAGATTCCCAATATCTCCTGTTTTGATGACAGCCCGCGTGGACGTCTACTACAAGGTGCTGCATACCTATTTCATAAACAAGGTTATGACAAAACTACAGTTCGTGAACTCGCTCAATTCATTGGTATTCAATCTGGCAGCTTGTTCCACCACTTCAAAAGTAAAGATGACATCCTTGCTCATGTAATGGAACAAACCATCATTTATAATCTTGCCCGTTTAACAGATGCCGCTACACAGACAAAAGATCCAGAACAACAATTGCGTGCTCTTATTAAAGCCGAACTCATCTCAATTACAGGAGATACTGGTGCAGCCATGGCCGTCTTGGTATACGAATGGTTTGCGCTGTCCAAAGAAAAACAGGATTACCTTTTAAAAATGCGTAATGAATATGAGCAAATCTGGCTCGACATCATCGAAAAGTTACGCGCACAAGGTAAAGTCAAACATGATGCATTTATTTGGCGACGTTTGATTGGCGGTGCGATTTCATGGACTGTGACGTGGTATAAATCCGAAGGGAAAGTCAAAATTGATGAATTGACTGAAATGGTCTGGGAGATGGCATTAAAATGAGTTTAGTCTATTTGCGTAAACCCAAGAAAATTGACCTTGTAGAGATTCAAGCAGCCTATGAACGTAGTGTTCAATTACACCAACCTTGGACATATCCACCAGCCGACTTTCAAATATATCTAGAACAAGAGCACCGCTATTTTGTCTGCTTAACTCAAGATCACAGTATTGTAGGAACTTTTAATATCTCTAATATCATTAGAGGTCATTTCTATTCAGCTTACTTGGGTTATGAAGCATTCCACCCCTATCAAGGTCGTGGCTACATGAAACGAGGGCTAAAGTTATTGCTCAAAGAGGCCTTTGAAAAACTAAACTTGCATCGGCTTGAAGCGAATATACAACCTGACAACATCGCGTCAATTCAACTGGTTGCCAATGCCGGTTTCATAAAAGAAGGCTTTTCTCGCCAATATCTTCGTGTTGGCGGAAAAACTTGGAAAGATCATGAGAGATGGGCAATTTTAAACGAACAATGGGTTGATCCGTTACAACTAATACTCGAAGAAGATTAGGCAGTACAAAACCACCTAATCCATAATATCAGTAACCGAGCTGCTTACTAATCAAATCTTTCATAATTTCTTCAGCACCGCCACCAATCATATTCACCTTCACTTCACGGTAAATACGCTCAGATTTTGTCCCACGCATAAAGCCCATACCACCTAAAGTTTGCACGGCAGCATCAGCACAAAATTGCATAGTGCGAGTAGCAACATTTTTAAGCATTGAAATTTGTGCCACCAACTCAGGCCCTTGTAACTTCGGCTGAGTCATTTTCCATGCAGTTTCTTCAAGTAATGCCCGTATTGAGGTCAATTGTGTTGCCATATCCACCAATTTATGACGCACTACTTGATGATCAATCAATCGCTTACCAAAGGTCTTGCGCTGCTGTGCCCAATCCAAAGCTTCTTCATAACACACCAATGCATAGCCATAAGCCACTACACCTAAGAAAAACCGCTCCATATTAAAGTTATTCATAATCACTTTAAAACCGGCATTTTCTTTACCCAGTAAATTTGATGCAGGGACTCGTACTTGATCAAAATACAAATGTGCTGTATCTGAAGCCCACCACCCCATTTTCTTTAAAGGTGTCTTAGTAATTCCCTCACTGTGCGCATCAACTAGCAACATTGAGATACCTTCAGCACCCATTTTTGTCGGATCTGTTCGTACTGCAACTGTATAGTAGTCTGCACGAATCCCCGATGTAATAAAGGTCTTCTCACCAGAAACAATATAATAATCACCGTCTCTGACAGCCTTGGTCTGTAATGCAGCGACGTCTGACCCTCCGCCCGGTTCTGTAATCGCCAATGCTGAAATCTTTTCACCAGAAATAATACCTGGCAGGACTCTAGCCTTTAACTCCTCACTTCCAAAATGCTGAATCGGTGGTGCCCCAATTGTGTGTACCATGAGTGAAATATGTACTCCACCCGAACCAGCTTTTGCCATTTCTACACCAGCCAGTAATGAATAAAATGGATCTGCATCAGGAATACCGCCATATTCCTCAGAAAAACCTAAGCCTAATAGACCAATTTCAGCAGCCTTTTTATATAGATCTCTTGGGAAAGTCTCTGCCTCATCCCATTCATTAACAAAAGGAGCCATTTCTTTTTGTACAAAACGACGAACATTATCAGCAAAAGCAATATGTTGTTCATTATAGTAAATTGGGTTTAATTGCATTTCTACAGATGTCCTGATGTTTTTATTTAATTCCAGAACATATCTTGTCATGTTTGCCATCAATCAAAAGTTGCAAGAATCTCCATTTTCTTGGCATAAAACATCAAAGCCTCTTCTTTTTATTCAAATACAATGCAATGCCTATACTCTTAAGCAACAACGAAAACCACGGGCAGCATAATAAGACTGCGCTCCATTATGATAAATAAAGACACGGCCATATCGACGATCAGCAAAAAGTGCTCCATCTAGTTTACGAATCTCATTTGGGGTTTTGAGCCAACTTGATGTTTTAAGATCAAACTCTTCAATTTCTTGTAATTGGTAATATTGCTCTTCTGTTAAAAGCTCAACTCCCATTTCCTTAGCTACATCTATTGCGCTATTTTTTGGAGGATGATCTTTTCTAGATTCTAGGGCCTCGCGATCATAGCAAAGGCTTCTACGACCTTTAGGTGTCTCAAGAGAGCAATCTACAAATAAATATTCATCTTTCTGCTGATCATAAGCAATAACATCAGGCTCTCCTCCTGTATTTTCCATTTCCAGCAATGATCGCAATTTATCAGGATCTTTAATTAGTTTATTTTGCACATCCAACCAATTCATTTCTTGATGACGATGTGTGTTCTTTGCAAATCTATTTTTTAATAGTTCAATTAAAACCTCTATTTGTTCTGGAGATAACTGGTTTTTAGTTGTCATGGATAAGTCCTTATATTTCTTAAACTTAACATCCTCAAAATAATAGATTTTCTTTCTTTAATATCTAGCTCTTCTCTGCCTAGAACATTAATTACAGAGATAGAACTAAATTCAATATCTCTACATTAGGTTCCATAATTAAGATAATCAATAATCTTTTACTATATATTTAATTCCAAAAGTGTCCACAACGCTTACATCTATTACCATTTCTAAAAGAAAATAAAGGTAGGCCGAAAAACATAAACGCTAAAAAGGCAGATTTTTTTCCTTTATTATTAACTTCTATATCCGAGCTTCCACACTTAGGGCAATATTCTTGATTCTCCCCGAACTTTTGTTCAAGCTCGTCACTAAAGTCTTTTTCAAGAAATGACTTTGCTTCATCAACATAGTTCTCTGGAACTAACAAACGAACCCCACCTAAAGCATTAGAATAAAACCAATCCATATTAATTGTATGCTCATTTTCAATATAAACAGGAATTCCAAATGCTTCTAGTTGAGTCTTTGCAATTTGTGCCTCATAAGGAAACGAGAAAGTTTTAACTACGGTCCATTGCATATTAAATTTCTAATTAGTTAAATAATTTTAGAGTAGCTTTATTTCTTTATAATTTGAATTAATTTTAATATTTAAAGAATTGTAGGAATAAATTCCACACAATAAAAAAACACCCCCATTCATTGGAATGGGGGTGTTTAGAATAATGAGCTGGCGA
>NZ_JAHPTH010000018.1:0-33400 GCF_025514195.1 Acinetobacter sp. WU_MDCI_Abxd143 | reverse complement strand
GCAGTTAAAGTTGTTTTACCATGGTCAACGTGACCGATTGTGCCCACGTTTACGTGTGGCTTATTACGTTCAAACTTGGCTTTAGCCATGATGATCTTCCTTTATAAACTACTCATGGAGGGTCACCCCATGAGCACTTGGTTTTTAACTAAGAAATTAGTTTGGGCTTATAGTAATCGAAAGATTACTCGTCGTCACCTTTTTTACCGCCAGATTGGAATTTAGCGATAATGCCTTCAGCCACGTTACGTGGAGTTTCAGCGTATTTAGCAAATTCCATAGAGTAAGTCGCACGACCTTGAGACATAGAACGCATTTGAGTCGCGTAACCAAACATCTCAGCAAGAGGAACTTCTGCTTTAATTGCTTTTGTTCCACCAGGAAGATCGTCCATACCTTGAACCATACCACGACGACGGTTTAAGTCACCCATGATATCGCCCATATAGTCTTCTGGAGTTTCTACTTCAACTTTCATGATAGGTTCAAGAAGGATAGGATCCGCTTTCATGAAACCATCACGGAAGGCATAAGAACCTGCCATTTTGAACGATAATTCGTCAGAGTCGACGTCATGGTAAGAACCATCGAATAATGTCGCTTTAATACCAACAACAGGGTAACCAGCCAATACACCATTCTTCATACGTTCTTGAATACCTTTGTCAACCGCGCCAAAGAATTCTTTAGGTACTACACCACCAACAACTTCTTCAACGAATTGGTATTCTTTACCAGCTTCTTCAACATCAAGCGGCTCAAGACGTACATATACGTGACCAAACTTACCTTTACCACCAGTTTGACGTACGAACTTACCTTCTTGTTCAACAGACTTTTTGATCGTTTCACGGTAAGCAACCATTGGTTTACCAATGTTAGCTTCAACACCGAATTCACGCTTCATACGGTCAACAATGATGTCAAGGTGAAGCTCACCCATACCAGCAATAATTGTTTGACCAGATTCTTCATCTGTACGAACACGGAACGATGGATCTTCTTTAGCCAAACGACCTAAAGCGATAGACATTTTTTCTTGGTCTGCTTTAGTTTTTGGTTCAACAGCCAATGAAATTACTGGCTCTGGGAATTCCATACGCTCAAGAGTAATGATGTTTTTCTCATCACATAATGTATCACCAGTTGTAACGTCTTTAAGACCTACACACGCTGCGATATCACCTGCACGGATTTCATCAAGATCTTGACGTTCGTTCGCATGCATTTGCACGATACGACCGATACGTTCACGCTTAGCTTTAACTGGGTTATAAACCGGATCACCTTGTTTAAGAACACCAGAGTAAACACGTACGAATGTTAAGTTACCTACGAATTTGTCGTTCATGATTTTGAACGCAAGTGCAGAGAACGGAGCTTCGTCAGATGCTTCACGAGACGCTTTAGTTTCGTCTTTGTCGTCAAGGATACCTTCGATCGCTTTAACTTCTGTAGGTGATGGCAAGAATTCAATTACAGCATCCAACATACGTTGAACACCTTTGTTCTTGAACGCAGAACCACAAAGCATTACTTGAATTTCAGAAGCTAATGTACGAGCACGTAAACCAGCGATGATGTCTTCTTTAGAAAGATCACCTTCTTCTAGGTACTTGTCCATTAATTCTTCAGAAGCTTCAGCCGCAGCTTCAACCATTTTTGTACGCCATTCGTTAGACGTATCAACTAGGTCAGCTGGGATATCAGCATATTCAAACTTCATACCTTGAGATGCTTCATCCCAGATAATCGCTTTCATTTCGATAAGGTCAACAACACCCTGGAATGTATCTTCAGCACCAATTGGCACAACGATAGGAACAGGATTACCACCTAAACGAGTTTTAACTTGCTCAACAGCACGGAAGAAGTTTGCACCAGTACGGTCCATCTTGTTCACGAATGCTAAACGAGGCACTTTATATTTGTTCGCTTGACGCCATACAGTTTCAGACTGAGGTTGTACACCACCTACAGCACAGTAAACCATGCACGCACCGTCAAGAACACGCATAGAACGTTCAACTTCGATTGTGAAGTCTACGTGTCCCGGGGTGTCAATTACGTTGATACGGTGTTGTTCGAATTGGTTACCCATACCAGACCAGAAACAAGTCGTAGCAGCAGAGGTAATTGTAATACCACGCTCTTGCTCTTGTTCCATCCAGTCCATTGTTGCTGCACCGTCGTGTACTTCACCAATTTTGTGAGATACACCTGTGTAGAACAAAATACGTTCAGTTGTAGTTGTTTTACCTGCGTCAATGTGCGCAGAAATACCGATGTTACGGTAACGAGTAATTGGGGTTTGGCGAGCCATGATGTCTACATTCCTAAATGTTATATTTAAAACAGGACGCACCAATTAAATTGATGCGCGCGAATATCCAAACAGGCAACTTAAATACCTGCAAAGCCCCCACTTTGATAGAGAGCAATGTTGAATCGAGCTGCTGTACGCATGAATATTCTCCTGAATAAGGCCTGTTTTATCCGCTTAGAAACGGTAGTGAGAGAAGGCTTTGTTAGCTTCAGCCATACGGTGCACATCTTCACGTTTTTTGATTGCTGCACCTTTACCTTCAGCTGCATCAAGCAACTCACCAGCAAGACGTAAAGCCATCGTTTTTTCAGAACGCTTAGCAGCAGCATCTACTAACCAACGCATAGCTAAGGCAGTACGACGGGATGGGCGTACTTCCATAGGTACTTGATAAGTAGCACCACCAACACGGCGTGCTTTTACTTCAACCATAGGACGAACTTTTTCAAGAGTAGTCTCGAAAAATTCAACTGGGTCTACTTTGTTTTTTTCTTGAACGCGTTCTAAAGCACCGTAAACGATACTTTCTGCAATAGATTTTTTACCATCTTGCATTACGTGGTTCATGAATTTAGCGATTGTTTGGCTGCTAAATTTTGGATCTGGAAGGATCTCACGAGCAGCGACTACGCGACGTCTTGGCATTTTAATACACCTAATAATATGACACTTCAGGATGATCCAGCAGTTTGTACAAGTGTCATGTACACGACGCTGGCCTTACTATACGTCGCTTGAATTACAAATCTATGAAGAATTCAAACAAGCGAAACGCTAAAGGGCTTATTCGACTAGTTTCCTAGAATTACTTCTTAGGACGCTTAGTACCGTATTTAGAACGTGATTGATTACGATCTTTAACACCAGCACAGTCTAATGAACCACGAACGGTATGGTAACGTACACCCGGTAAGTCTTTAACACGACCACCACGGATAAGAACAACACTGTGCTCTTGTAAGTTATGGCCTTCACCACCGATGTAGCTAGATACTTCAAAACCTGAAGTTAAGCGAACACGGCAAACCTTACGCATAGCTGAGTTAGGTTTTTTAGGTGTAGTTGTATAAACACGTGTACAAACACCACGACGTTGTGGACAAGCCTTCAACGCAGGAACTTTGGATTTTTCAACCAAAGTCGTACGACCCTTACGGATCAACTGATTCGTTGTTGCCATATGGCAATTCTCCCGTTATTAAAAAACCTTAAAAAGAAAATACCTCTTTTTAAGGGCACATAATTGTAAGCCAAGATGCAAAAATGGTCAACATGGCAATACTTACCAAATGTTGACCATATCAATGTTTGACAGCACGATTTACAAATTTAAATAGAGGTTATTTCTACTTTTTAAACCTTCACTTTGTAAGCGTATTGTTAAGAGTATTTTTTATCTTCCAATATCTCGTCCTCGTCCTCTGGTGTTAGAGCAGGCTTTTGCTCCGTATGTTCATGCTCTGCTACATGCTTGTCAGCAAGTTTTTCGAGGCCCTGATGAACATTTTCCTGAATTTTCTCTTCACTCTTTTCGCTTTCGGTAGGCTTTAAAACAATAGAAACTTTTGAAATCACATCATGATTTTCTACTTTATGATGATGAGCAGCATGCATATTGCCATCTTCGCCTACATTTAAAAGTCTTGGGCTCGCTTTTTGGATGAGTGTAACCGCAGCATAATAAGCCTGTAGCGGAGATAAATGCTCACTTGGATGTTCGTTTAAATAGTGTCTTGCAGCTCCGAAAATTGCTTGAGCTTTATGACCTACATCTTCTTGTAGTTTCCAGCTATACACTGCGCTTAAAACAGCACCAGCAACGGGGGTAAATTTACTAAAAGCAGACAGTTTAGGAATACGGTTTAACCAATCCCATTTAAACTCCCCGTCTTCATTTACCAGCCAATTTTTTAAAGTGTCTATATCTGTGGTTGAACCCAACACTTGCTGAAATTGATGAATATCTTGAGTTTCCAACATGTTTCGTAAGGTTTTCAAAGCCAATAAAAGAGTTTGCTTTTCAGCGATGAGACTAATATCAACTTCTTTAAAAATAAACTCTACAACATCTTGATCAGTAGCTTCTAAAAGATCAAAGCCATGTGATCTTCCTGTTTGATAAATAGTTCTTAAAACCAAAACCAATGAAACTGGAATATCTACAGCTGCCCCCACAACACCAGAGATACCTGTAATTGCACCCTGTACAGTCGCAATAAGCTTGTTTTGTTCAATAAGTGCCTGGCTTAAACGTTGAGAACGGCCTGTATCTTTAGTTAATTCAAATAAATCTTTGGCTCCCGCTTCTTCTAGGATTTTTTCAGTTAAGGTACTTTTTGAACTAAAGTCATTTAGCCAATCAAATAAATAGCCTGAGATTTTTTCATCCCAATCCGGTGAAAGAAAAGTAGCAACGCCATTTACTTTTTTAAAATGTCGGCCAAACACCTGACGTGTGACTTTTGGTAAATGTTCTCTTAGCATTTGTTGAGGACTTTCATATTGCTCAACTTCAAATGGGCTTTTTGTTCTCGATCTACCTTCAACAGTTTTTCCAGTTGGGATGGGTTCAATTACCTTACTGACGTCACCTGATTGGTTCTGTTGCAAGATACTCAATCCTGTAGAACTGAGCTTTTTAGCCACTCCGAAGACCTGAGAAAACAAATTGTCAGATTGATTATTATTAAATTTTGTCATCAAGTACCTCGATTTTTTAATTTATCTAATTAGAGATAAATACTAGGTGGAATGTGGATTTATCTCAACTTGAATGTGTGTATTTTAGTTAACCCTAAATGCAACATACTATGTATTTGGTTATTTTTTTTAAATGTAAAATTGTCATAAAGATTTGCCATAAGAAATAAAAAACCTTTCTGCTATCATGTTAACAACGAAAAACATGAGTCTCGTTTTCTTACAGCTATATTCTCCTATTCATTTTCATAGCTGTTGAACACGATAGACTCTTAATATCACCATAAAGGGACCTGTAGATGAAACGTGTTGTAATCACTGGTATGGGTATTAACTCATGTATCGGTAACTCTTTAGAAGCAGTTACTCACTCACTTCAAAATGGAATCTCCGGGACACGTTTTAACCCAACTTATGCTGAACTCAATTTTAAAAGTCATGTTAGCGCTGCTGCAGACCAAGATTTTGATAATATCGATCGTAAATTAAAACGCTTTATGGGCGTATGTGCGATGTATGCTTACAACGCTGCTGTAGCTGCAGTTGAACATGCAGGACTTACTCCTGAGCAACTTAGCGGTAATCCACGTTATGGTATTGCAGGTGGTTCAGGTGGTGGTTCAACTGCTTCTGTTGTTGAAATGACAGAATTATTAGAAACTAAAGGCGCACGTAAAGTAGGCCCATTCTTCGTACCGCGTAACATGTCAAACACCATTACTGCAAACGTCGGTGTTGCATTTAAACTACAAGGTATTTCACATACTATTACAAGTGCTTGCGCAACTTCTGCAGATGCAATTGGTTATGCTTACAACTTGATTCAACTTGGCAAACAAGATCTTATGCTTGCTGGTGGCGGTGAAGAGGATCACTGGTCTCAAAGTTTATTGTTTGATGCAATGGGCGCACTTTGCTCAAAATATAACGACTCTCCAGAAACAGCATCTCGCCCATATTCAGCAGACCGTGACGGCTTCGTTATTGCTGGCGGTGGTGGTTTCGTAGTACTTGAATCACTTGAGCATGCACAAGCACGTGGTGCGAACATTTTAGCTGAAGTTGTTGGTTATGCTGCTAACAGTGATGGTGCAGACATGGTTGCTCCAAGCGGCGAAGGTGCTACACGTTGTGTATTAATGGCACTTGAAGAAGCTAAGCAACATGGCGTAGAAAAAATTGACTATGTAAATACACATGGTACTTCTACTCCAGCGGGTGACATTACCGAACTTAAAGCAATGGAACGTGCATTTGGTGAAGGCAAGGTACCTCCTCTTAGCTCGACCAAATCGATGACAGGCCATAGCTTGGGTGCAGCTGGTGTACAAGAAGCTATTTACTCTGTACTAATGATGCAAAATGACTTTATTGCACCAAACATTAACGTGACTGAACTTGATGAAGGCGCAAAACCTTTTGATATCGTACTTGAAAAACGTGATGCAAAATTGAATACTGTAATGAGTAACAGTTTTGGCTTTGGCGGTGTTAACGCTTGCCTTATTTTCAAGAAGTGGGATGCATAATCCCACCTAGGATTATCGATGGATGCACCTTCTGATGCTTTTTTGTGGGTAAAAGCATTACATATTATTGCCGTGGTTTGTTGGTTCGCTGCTTTGTTCTACTTACCACGTCTATATGTTTATCATGCTATGAGTGAAGATGCTGCAAGTCATCAACGCTTTGAGGTAATGGAACGTAAGTTGTACCGTGGAATTATGTGGCCTTCGATGATTGCTACATTAATAACCGCGCATTTCCTAGTAGATTGGGGTGATGCAACTCGACATTATCATCAAGCCACATGGTTTTACCTCAAAGTTGGATTAGTGGCTTTATTAGTGATTTACCATTTGGTATGTGGCTATTATCGTAAAAAGCTCATTGGAAATGCTCACTATAAATCACATAAGTTCTGGCGATTCTTTAATGAAATGCCAACCTTAATTTTATTTGCTGTTGTGATTTTAGTTGTCGTAAAGCCTCAGTTCTAACTGGAGCTTTTGCTTTTATTCTCTAAGAAGCCTTATATTCACAATAATAAAAACATGAAATTCATTTAAATATTTATAAAAACAGAACTATAAAACTAATGAATAGTCATAGCTCTTTATTTAGCAACACATGATCTATACTATGCTAAATAAATAGATGAACTCATTTAATGGCAAAGCTATGCTAACTTTTAATGCCCTTAAACGCTTAATCCATACACTATTTATTCTTATTACACTTTTTATTTTCCGTCACTTAAAAAACTATCCGATTAGACATTTGACTGGTCAAGAAAAATTATTGGCACAAATGGTTTTTGGCGACATGCTCGATTGTGAACGGCCTAAAATTATTGCTACGCGCTACCTCCCTTGGCAGAGTTGCGGTATTTTCATGGCCCCAAATGGGAATATTTATGTCAATCCTGCTGATTACAGTGAAAATTACGCTTTAGAATCTAAATTTATGCAGGGTATTTTTATTCACGAACTCACACACGTCATGCAATATCAAAAAGGCATTCATGTCCTACTTAAAGGCGCTTTATTACAATCAGCCTATTACCTCAGCTTTAAAAGTTACAATCCCTACAAATATACCTACCACCCTGATAAAGCATTTAGTACGTATAATATTGAACAGCAAGGCGAAATTGCGCGCGACATTTGCTCTGGAAAAATCCCGAATATTATCTGTTCACCTCAACTTCATTTGTAACTAAATAATCAATCTCGCTTTGAACGTAACATTTCGTGCGTAATGTAAATGAGAATTCTTATAAAACAGAAATACTTATCTAAACTATAAAAGTGCGCTTATTCAATTCAAATTATTGAAAAAAATAGAACAGGCTTATTCCAAATTAGCTTGTGATAAGGCAGTATACAAACAATAAAAATAATGAAGCCTGTTTCTATTCTATACAGAAAATCTCGTTATTTTTACGCAGAAAATATGGGATTGGTATATATTATTGATCTTGACATTTTTGTTTACTATTTTAATTGTTTACTATCGTATCATACACATCGTTGAAAAATTATATCCATAAAAATCAACAGTGTGTGTATCTATATTCGTTATGATCTAGGATTAGGTTTGAATGAAAAGTTTTAAAGTTGCCCTTGCTCAGTTTTCTCCGCATATTGGCAATATTGACTCAAACACCCAAAAGATGATTGAGCAAGTAAATCAGGCGAAAAAACAAGATGCTGACCTGATTATTTTTCCCGAGCTTTCTGTTATTGGTTATCCAGCTGAAGATCTATTGTTACGTCCAAATTTAAATAAACGTATGCAAAAGGCTTTTGCACAACTTGTCGAAGTTAAAGATATTGTTATGGTTTTCGGATTTGTGAACCAGACAGAAGATGGTCAACGTTATAATTCTGCTGCTGTCATGAAAGACGGTCAGGTTTTGGGTGTTTTTAACAAACACAATTTACCAAACTATGGCGTCTTTGATGAAAAACGTTATTTCCAAAAAGGGCATCAACATTTGGTGTTTGAATATCTTGGGCATAAGTTTGGTGTATTAATCTGTGAAGATATCTGGTCAATTAACACTGTCAAACAGTTGAGCCAATTAAATGTTGATACAGTCCTTGTACTCAACTCATCACCATATGAAGTCGGCAAGCCACAGCACCGTACACAAACCTTGAGTGAACTTGCAAAACAACTTCATCTAAATATTGTTTATGTTAACCAAGTAGGCGGACAAGACGATTTAATTTTTGATGGCACAAGTTTTGTCAGCAATCAAAATGGTGAAATTGCTTTACAAGCACCGAGCTTTAAAGAAGACATTTATATTGCTGAATTTGACCGTGATACAAAGTTATATAAAGTCACTGAGTCTGCTCCTGCATTAGAAACATTCGCAGAGATCTATCAAGGTTTAGTCATGGCAACCCGTGACTATGTAGAACGCTCAGGCTTCCCTGGTGTGATTTTGGGTCTTTCTGGTGGTATCGACTCTGCCCTTACACTTGCGATTGCTGTTGATGCAATCGGTGCTGAAAGAGTCCAAGCTGTAATGATGCCTTATACTTACACTTCTCAAATTAGTGTAGAAGATGCGGCTGAACAAGCCCGCCGTATGGGTGTAACTTTCGGTATTGCTGAAATTCACTCAATTGTAAATAGCTTCATGCAAACCTTGTATCCTTTCTTTGGTAATTCACCAGCTGACGCAACTGAAGAAAATTTACAAGCGCGTGCTCGTGGCACATTGCTTATGGGCTTATCAAACAAGTTTGGTAATTTAGTCCTTGCCACAGGAAATAAATCTGAACTTTCAGTTGGCTACTGTACGCTTTATGGCGATATGGTTGGTGGCTTTGCGGTTCTAAAAGATGTTTATAAAACTATCGTGTTTGAATTAGCAAAATACCGTAATAGCTTAAGTGAAACTCCGGTTATTCCGGAGCGTGTGATTACGCGACCACCTTCAGCAGAACTTCGTCCAGATCAAAAAGACCAAGATTCTTTACCAGCTTATGATGTATTGGATGCCATCCTTTACGCATACATTGAAGAAGATTTAGGTCAGGCCGACATTATTGCCAAAGGTTTTGATAAAGAAGTTGTTGAAAAAGTCATCCGTTTAGTTGATCGTAATGAGTACAAACGTCGTCAAGGTGCGATTGGCCCGAGAATTACTTCTCGCGCATTTAGTCGCGAACGACGTTATCCGATTGTCAACGGTTGGACAGCGAATGACTGAGCAGAAAAACTCATCAAAAACTACAGCACTTGCTCAAGCACTTTTGCTTGAGCAAGTGGAATTTTTCAAAAAACAATTATCTATAGAAAACTCACCTATTTATTTCCAGCAGTTCATTCAACTGTTTATGCAACATGCTGATGAAATCAAGCTCCATGAGGTTGTTGATTTAGAACAACTACAAGCCGTTGTGAAACGCTATGCTTTTGAAATGCAGCTAGGTGCTGGTTTACTTGAGTTTATTGGGGAAATTGCGCAGCGTATTTATTTATCTGCGATGAAGTCTCCAATTCAGCTACAAGATTTGGTCTCTGATCACCAGTTTGAAATGTGGCTTTCCAAATTTTTGGAAATGGAGCATATTCCTCACTATCTTAATCAGTTTTTAAGAACTAGTCCTTCTGTACAACAACTTTGCCAATACATTGCAACCTCAACTTTAGAACAAAAATTACCAAAACTTCTAACAGCCTCTAGAGTCGATGACTACCATTTTGAATGGCAACATAAGCTCAAAAAATTCTCTTTTTTACAGCAGCAACGCCTTGAGCATAAACTTGAAACTTGGATTGCCAGTTTTATTCATGAGCAACTCACAGAATTAAGTCTTTTATCGAGTGAAGATTTAGAAAGTCTAGTACGTCATGTTTGGGAAGATATTAGACATAAAAAAATGTATGAATTTATGAAACAGCTCACTCCTCTCGATGTTGAAGAGTTTTTTGTTTTAATCTATGAATACTGGAAAGAATTACGCCAGTCACAATTTATGCAAGATCTGATTTTGTATGGCGTGGAAGTTTTTTATGACTTTTATAAAGATCAAAGTTTATTTGAAGTATTAAGTGAGATTGGATTAACTGAAAGCGACTTACAAACCGAAGCTTTACGTTTTTATCCGAAGGTTATGGATGCTTTTAATGAGCACGGTATTTTAGAACCTTTACTTCAAGCGCTTTTAGCTCCCTTTTATCAAAGCTCAAAAACACTCGATATAATTGAAAAACATTTTAATGAGTAAAAAATAGATAAAAAGAAACCACGCAGGAGCGTGGTTTTTAAAATGGTGGCTATGACGAGACTTGAACTTGTGACCCCCGCATTATGAGTGCGGTGCTCTAACCAACTGAGCTACATAGCCGTAAACTGTGTGCGCATTATCTATAGTTCTGTATAGCAGGTCAATAGGTAAAAACCCTTAATGCCCATCAATTGAACAAATAAGATTCAGATCATCATTATTTGTTCTTTTTTTAGCATTTTTTTGCTTTAAACAATTGATCGGCCACAGAAATATATTAAAGATCTAATACTAGTTTTTTACCTTTAGCTCTCGACACACAAATCATCATGCTCTTCTGTGAAGCCTTTTCTGCATCACTTAAGTATTGATCAAAGTGATCTGCTTCGCCTTCTAAAATAGCAGTTTCACATGTACCGCATACGCCTTCGCGACATAAGCACTCCACATCAATATTTAATGTTTCAATAGCTTGTAAAATCGTCTGATTACTTTGTACTTCAATTTCCTGATTAGACTTGGCAAGTACAACCTTAAATGCTTCCCCATCTTCAGGAACTGTTGAAGCGAATTGTTCCCAGTGAATGTATTCATCGCGATAACGATGCTTATTACAGCAATCAATCACAGCATCAATCATGGGTTTCGGCCCACAGACATACACGTGTGTGCCTTTAGGTTGTGATGAAATCAGTTCATCCAGCTTCAATGAGCAACCTTCTGAGTCAACATAGCTAAATACATGCTCGGCATGTTTCTGCTTTAACTCATCTAACAAAGCCGCATGTTCAGGCGAACGATAAGCATAATGTAGTTCGTATTCAACACCGCGTGCTGCAAGCTCATCCATTTGAGGCAAGAATGGTGTAATGCCAATACCACCTGCAATTAAGATATGTTTATTGCCTGTCTCAGCTAATGGAAATAAATTTTTTGGTTCTGAAATCTGAATTTCACAGCCTTCATTACATTGATCATGCATAAAAACCGAACCGCCCTTACCTTCCACGTCTTTACGAACACAGACTTGGTAAGTCGATAGATCTTGCGTACAGCTCATTAATGAATAGGCATTTGAAAGCTGTTCATTCATTTTGACAATAATATGGCTTCCCCCACTAAATCGAGGAAAGTTCTGCCCATCTTGACGTTTGAACGTAAACCGTTTGATTAAAGGGGTAAGCTGCTCCACATGAGTAACAACTGCCGGGAACATTTCATAGTGACTAGCCATATTAGAATCCTTCTTTTACCGCATTTTCTTATTGCTAGGGCTTATCCTTAAAGCCCTAAACACATGTATTTAATGGTCATGAATTCTTCAAGACCATACTTTGAGCCTTCACGCCCAACACCTGATTGCTTCACACCACCGAATGGTACAACTTCATTTGAAATTGCTGTTGCATTCATACCGACCATTCCATATTCAAGCTGTTCTGACACTCGCCATAAACGTGAAATATTTTCGCTA
This sequence comes from Acinetobacter sp. WU_MDCI_Abxd143, assembly GCF_025514195.1. Lineage (NCBI taxonomy): Bacteria > Pseudomonadati > Pseudomonadota > Gammaproteobacteria > Moraxellales > Moraxellaceae > Acinetobacter > Acinetobacter sp. WU_MDCI_Abxd143. Next base: position 21,150 of record NZ_JAHPTH010000018.1, on the reverse strand, counting down.
TACACATAAGCAGCCAAACCGAAGATCGTGTCATTGGCCTGAGCAACGACATCAGCTTCATCTGTAAAGCGAATAAGCGGCGCAACTGGACCAAAAATTTCTTCTTGGACAATTTCCATTGTACGGTCAACGTTAGTTAAAACTGATGGTTCATAAAAGGTTTGCCCTAAAACATGCTGCTTACCACCACAGGCAATCTTAGCGCCTTTGCTCACTGCATCATCAATTAACTGCTGTGCTTTCAAAACTGCTTTTTCATTAATTAATGGGCCAATTTGTACACCATCTTCCAAACCATTACCGACTTTAAACTTTTGTACTTCTTGTACAAACTTCTCGGCAAAAGCTTGATAAATATTGTCGTGTACATAAATGCGGTTAGCACAAACACAGGTCTGGCCTGCATTACGGAACTTGGCGAAAATCGCGCCTTGTACAGCTTTATCCAAATCGGCGTCATCAAATACAATCAGAGGTGCATTACCGCCTAACTCAAGCGCTAACTTTTTAATAGTGCTTGAACACTGCTGCATCAGTAAGCGTCCCACTGGAGTTGAGCCAGTAAAGGTCAATTTCTTCACTTTTTCATGCGAAGTAAATACCGAACCAATTTCTTGAGATTTACCGGTAACAACATTAATTACACCAGCTGGAATACCTGCTTTTTCTGCAAGCTTCGCAATTGCTAAAGCACAGTAAGGCGTTTCATTCGCTGGCTTAATCACTATCGTACATCCAGCTGCTAAAGCTGGTGCTGCTTTACGAGTAATCATGGCAATTGGGAAATTCCACGGCGTAATAGCAGCCACAACACCCACAGGTTCTTTACTAATAATAAAACGCTGCTGATTATTGACGGTTGGAATCACATCGCCATAAATACGCTTGCCTTCTTCTGCAAACCATTGAATAAATGATGCAGCATAACGCACCTCACCTTTCGCTTCTGCCAAAGGCTTTCCCTGCTCAATGGTCATAATCAAAGCAAGTTCATCGGTATGATCGAGAACCAGTTTGTACCAAGCCAATAAAATATCTGCACGGTTTTGAGCCGTTAAAGCTTTCCAACTTTGCAATGCTATATAGGCCGCTTCAACCGCCTGTGTAGCCTCGGCCACTCCCATATTTGGAATTGTGCCAATTTCTTCGCCTGTTGCAGGGTTAGTTACCGGAACCATCGCATTCGACTGTGCAGCTAACCATTGCCCGTTAATATAGGCTTGTTGCTGAAATAATTCAGTACTTTGTAAACTCGACATATCATCTTCCTAACTGAAGAATCAGGTGTAAGTTATCTTTACACCTGAATAAATCCATTTGTTTTATTTGTGATGCTGCGCCACTAAATGCTGGAAGTAAGCAATACCATGTTCACTGATACCAGAGCGTTGCTTGTCAGTCATAATACGGCCTTGACCACGATAACCACGTGATTTCAAACCACGTTGTACGCTTTCGACCAAGTTCAAATCTTCAGGACGGAATACATTACGATACCACTCAATCAAATCTTTCTGATCTTGAGTGAGTTCTTCGTTGGTGAAGTAAATATCGTAATGCTGCAAAGTCGTTTCTGCATCTACTGGAAACTCATAGATTACTGTCATGAAATTACTGCCCGGTGGTACGTTGAACATCGTGCAAGGCCAAGTCCAGAAACCGTGAAATTCAGGATCTGTTACTGATGGATCAAGCTTGAATGATTTCTCTGATGAACGAGCAAAGCCATATTGCAATGTCCAGTTTTGATGTGTGGTATGCCAATATTTATCAACTTGTACCGAATCAGCAAAACCAGGATGTGCAGGCCCACAGTGATAACACTCTAGATAGTTATCGACAATTACTTTCCAGTTTGCCGGCGTTTCTGTCACAAAACGTGCTGCCAATTTCAAATCTTTAATTACGCTACATGCTTGATTTAAACGCTCAGCAAATTCTGGAAGTTGGTCTTCTACACAAGTCGCATTTTCATCCATATTAATGAAAACAAAGCCTGCATATTCCTCAACTTTTAAAGGCACCATGCTTGAATTTTCTTTATCAAAAGATTCGACATGGTCACAGTTACGCGCCAAAGCTAAGCTACCGTCTAGCTTAAACGTCCAAGCATGATATGGGCAGGTAATTACATTTTTTGCTTTACCACTGCCACTTAAAAGTTCGTGACCACGGTGCGGACATACATTATAAAACGCCCGTAAAACACTATCTTTACCACGAATGATGACAATATTTTCACCAATTACTTTACGGGTAATATAGTCATTCGGTTGTGCCAATTCACTGCCATGTGCAACACAAATCCAGCTTTTAGCAAAGATTGCTTCTTTCTCATGCTCAAAAACTTGCGATGAAGTATAGAAAACTTTAGGAAAAGTCCATGCAACATCTGGGTTTGCACAAAAATCTTCAGGTAATTTTTCAACTGCACTCATGTTATTACTCCATTAAATTCTTTTCGTCCAAATGACTCGATATTAAATTGATGTCTTTTCGACACTGCCAAACATGCGACGTATCGCACTCAGCATGTTTTGATATAACTGTTGAACTTCAGGGCAATCACGCATGAGACGTAAACTGCCATGTAATAAACCTTTGCCTAAATGGAACTCGTTAGGGATACCTGCTTGTTCCAATTTTTGGGTAAAGAGATAACCGTCATCACTTAAAGGGTCATATTCTGCAACCGCCACAAAACTTGTAGGCATATCTGAAAAATTAGTTGCCAATAAAGGTGCTAGACGTAAATCCTGCCAATCTTGTGAATTTGGTGCATATTCCTTTAAATAAAAATGCATATCTTCCGTTGTGAGTAACGGCGCATGGGCATGCTTTTGTGCGGCTGGTGTATCGAGTGCTGTAGTTAAACACGGATAAACCAAAGCCAGACCTTGAGCTTGCATACCACTATGCTGTAGATGCACTGCAAGGGCTGCTGCTAAGTTACCGCCTGCGCTATCGCCTGCTAGAACGATATTTTCACTATCAATCTGCCAGTCAGAACCATGCTCTTTAAGCCATTGATAAACTGCTAAACAATCTTCAAAAGCTGCCGGAAAGCGATGCTCTGGTGCCATGCGGTAATCCACACCAATGACAACTGCATTTAAGTCCTGACATAAATAACTGGTAATAAACTCATGTGAATCGAGTCCACCGACCATCCAACCACCGCCATGCAAATACAACACACACGGCCAACCAGCTTCAGGTCGTTTAGTTTTTGGTGAATAGATGCGAACAGGTACAGGATGCTCTGCATTTGCAACAACTCGGTCTTCTACTTCGATCTTGCCATCACGAGGCAAAGTGTAGTGTCGGCACATTGCGTCATATGCTGCACGAATTGAGTCAATATCCGCATCTGCTGGTGAATAAATGCTGCTCCAGTACACTAGGCTTTGCATTTCCTCACTTAAGACATACGTAGCCTGTTCACATGTAGTCATTACCGTTCCCTCTAGCTGGTTTTTCTATCCAGTTTGATTGAGCTTGCTAGCTCAAGTTGCATCCGTTTTGCATGTTCATCTTGAGACTGGTTTAAACCAATTTCTGCATCATCATAACCTTGTTGCTCAATTAAATGCGATGGGACTTTGGCATAATCCTGAATCAGCCATTTCACTAAACCATAGGTTTGAATCAGAATAATCACGATGAATGGTAAAGCCGTCACAATGGTTGCCGTTTTCATGGTGTCTAACGGTGCTTTACTAAAGATCATGGCAATTGGAACTAAAGTCAGCATGACACACCAGAACAAACGAGCATTTGGCGATGGATCTTGCCCTTCACTTAAACCACGTGTACATGTTGCTGAAACCGCATACCCTACTGCATCCATATGTGCTGCCAAGAACACCACCATAATGCCAAGGAAAATCCACATCATGAGTTTTCCGGCAGGCAATAGACTGAGCAATTGACCAATCGCAACCTCACCACCTTGTTGGCTTAAGATTTGTGGCACATTTACAGCCCCATGAATAAAGCTATAAACACTGTAGTTTTCAAACACACCAAAGATGAACCAAAGACCGACACTGCCACCAATCACCATCGCAAAGATCACTTCTTTAATGGTACGACCTTTAGAAACACGCGTTACGAACAGTGCCACACCTGGTGCATATGAAATCCACCATAACCAGTAGAAAACAGTCCATTCACGGGTAAACTTGCCATCACCCATTGGGTCGGTAAATAAGCTCATATCAACAAAGTTGGTTGCCATTAACCCAAAACTCATTAATGAATTATTCAAAATGAATTGAGTCGGACCAAAGCAAAGTACATAAATCGCAAATAACACTACACCTAAGCACACCATGTGGCTTAAACGCTGCATGCCCTTGTCCATACCTACATACGAACTAAGTGCAAATAGAACCGAAACTGCCAAAATAATGATGACTTTAGTCATAAAGGTATTTGGAATACCTGTAAGCTGAGACAAAATATTGGTAAATGTCACGGCGGTGAGTACTAATGAAATCGTCAATGCACCAAACATGCAAAGCAAGAACATAAGGTCAACTAAACGTCCAACCACGCCGGTTGATTTAAAGCCTGTCACAGCTTCAATCACAGATGCCAAACTTAAGCCTTTATTTTTTCTCACATGATAGCTGTAGCACAAAGAAATTGATGCCAAAGCATAAATTGCCCATGCACTTAAACCTGAGTGAAAAAACGAGTAAGCCACGCTATATTTCAATGCTTCTGCTGACTCAGGCGGTAAGCTCAAACCCGGAGTTTGATAATAGTAAGCCCAGTCCAAAAAGCCCCAGTACAATGTAGAAGACCCGATACCCGACAAGATGAACATAAAAATCCATGACATCGTGGTGTATTGAGGCTTTCCTTCACCTAGTTTGATTTTGCCGTATTTACTAAAAGCTAGACCAAAAGTAAAAATAATGGCTAAAAAAGCAAACAGTAATACTGGGGTTGTAAATACCGATGTCGTCCACTGCATCCATGTTGCAGCAATCTTTATCGACTCTTGCGAATAAATAGCCAAACCAGCAACTGAAATAAATACAAACAGTAAGCTGGTTACGGCAAGAATTTTATCCGTATAAATTTTTGTGTTTTGATTATCCATATCCCTACATCCATTTTTGGATGGCGTTATTCCATAGCGAACACGTCCATTTTAGTTTGAGCTACACACGATGCAATTGCATCTCCTACCTCATAAGTTTTTGCCTGACCACCGATATCGGCTGTTTTTGGTCCATTAATTAAGACATTCTCAATCGCCTGCATAATGTCCTGACCTGCTTGAATGCAGCGTTCATCATCTTCGCCAAAGAATTCGAACATCATGGCACCCGACCAAATCGCAGCGATTGGGTTGGCAATTTGTTTACCGTAAATATCTGGTGCTGAACCATGTACAGGTTCAAACAATGATGGAAATTTTCTTTCCGGGTTTAAATTTGCAGAAGCAGCCAAACCAATGGTTCCTGTACATGCAGGACCTAAATCGGAAAGAATGTCACCAAATAAATTGGATGCCACAACCACATCAAAACGTTCAGGTTGTAAAACAAAACGAGCCGCTAAAATATCAACGTGTTGTTTATCAGCCTGAATTTGTGGATATTGTTTTGCCATCGCATCAACACGCTCATCCCAGTACGGCATACTGACGGCAATACCATTTGATTTGGTCGCTGCGGTAATTTTTTTCGCATCACGCTGATTTGCAAACTCAAATGCATAACGCAAAATTCGGTCTACACCATGACGTGTAAATACTGCTTCTTGTAAAACAAACTCTCGGTCTGTCCCTTCAAAAGCTTTACCGCCAATGGCTGAGTATTCACCTTCACTGTTTTCACGAACCACGTAAAAATCGATGTCGCCTGGTTTTTTACCTACCAATGGACATTTTACACCTGGCATTAAGCGCACTGGGCGTAAGTTCACATATTGGTCAAAACCGCGGCGGAACTGGAGCAGCGAACCCCATAGTGAAATATGGTCAGGCACTTTATCTGGCCAGCCTACAGCGCCAAAATAAATTGCATCGTAGCCCTGTAAAGTTTCAAACCAGTCATCGGGCATCATTTTGCCGTGCTCAAGGTAGTAATCGCAGCTTGCCCAATCAAATGCATCTAGCTGAAGCTCAATGCCGTACTTCTCTGCTGCTGCCTTTACAACCTTAATGCCTTCTGGTAGAACTTCTAAACCAATGCCATCGCCTGCAATCGTGGCAACTTTATATCTTTTTGCCATAAGCTTCCTTCACACCTTCGACTAATATCCTTGTATGGCTTAAACATGATGTTTTAAGCAAAAATGATCAACAACAGAACTATCACTCCAATGGACACGGATCGTGAACAATCTACCTAACCTATCGGATTTAAAGGTTTTTTGCACAGTCGCTAAACTAAAAAGTTTTGTCGAATCTGCTGAGGAACTTGGGACATCGCCAGCTTTTATTAGCAAGCGAATTAATATTTTAGAAAATACGTTAAGCTGCAAACTCTTTCATCGCAGCACGCGCCATGTCAGCCTAACGGAAGATGGCAAACTCATCCTTGAGAGAGTTTCAAATATTCTTGAAGAATTTGATGAAGTTTGTGAGCTGGTCAATAACCCGCTCAGTACACCTACAGGTCGTATGGATATTATTAGTAGCTTTGGTTTTGGCAGAAAGCATATCGCACCAATTCTGTCTAAACTAATGATGCTTTATCCAAAACTTCAGATTCATTTTGATACCATCGACAATACCAAAGACCTGATTCAACACAGTATTGATTTGGACATTAGAATTGGTAATGAAATTGCACCAAATATGATTGCGAAGAAGTTAGCTTCCAATTTTCGAATTTTGTGCGCCTCACCGAGTTATTTACTTAAACACGGTGTACCTGACAGTATTGAAGATTTGCAAACACATGACTGTTTAACAATTAGTGAACGCGATCAATCCTCGGTTTTATGGAAATTTAGACATGCTTCTGAAGATGTCTCAGTGCATATCAAACCACGTTTTGTTTCGAATAACGGCGAAATTATTCATCAACTTGCCATAGAAGGTCACGGTATTATTTTCCGGTCAATTTGGGATGTTGCCGATGAATTGATTACAGGCCAACTTCAGCATATTTTGCCTGAGTACTGGCAAGATGCCGATATTTGGGCAGTTTATCCATCACGGCTTAAAAGCTCATCTAAATTACAAACCTGTATTTTGTTCATTCAAAACGAATTGCTCAATCGTTTACAGCATGTTCAAAACCTAAACCGAGGACAACTCATTTCTCCGGCAGTTAAACGAGAACCACCGCCTGAAAAAGTCTTTCTATAAAAAAAGCCCTAAGTGGGCCTGTTCACTTAGGGCAATAGTTTACTTTTAACTCTTAGAAATAATATCCAATTGAAAGATAAAACAGTTTATCCCAATCATTACTGCTACCTTGTGCAAGGCCATTCGCCCCACCACCTACCATTGGATCGTTTTTACTCATAATATATTCACCCTGAATACCAATGGCTTTGTAATTAAAATAAACGCCTGCAATTAAACGCTCAGAGTCTTTATATCCATCCTCATCTTTGAAAAAGCGGCTATGAGAGATATAAGGTTTAATATTTTCAAGTTTGTGGAATGGCTGAGCAAAGGTATAGTTAATTTCATTAACCAAATATTTACCCTTATTAGCGACTTGATACGGGTAATCAAATGCTCCAATGGTTGAGCTATTTGGAAATAAATTATCGCCATTCGTGACATCTTGCTTCCCAGCCAAGAACATCCATTGCCATGCTTGATATTGTGTTTGAGCAAAAACGTTCCATGACTTACGATGACCATCTTCATCAGTTCTTTTATTTTCTAAATCAGAGTACCAAACTGAACCACCTAACTCGGTCGAAAAATTTTGCGCCTTATCAAGCTCAAATTTTCTAGACGCTCGAGCAATCCACATATTCTTTTCTTCAATATTAGTTCCTGTGGTTAAATCATCAGCTTCAACGAAATTACCGCTATATCTGCTTGAGTACTTTGAAGTTCCTTTATAATTTCCCCCATCAGTTGGATAGAAACCTAAAGTTAAATTATATTTATTATCTGCAAATTTATATTTGATCCCTAGATTATCGATGTCTTCTAAACCGACTGTATTTAAAAGCGTTTCGTAGTAACTACTGCCCCAAAACTCGCCAAAGCCAAAATCAACGGGTTGCAAACCTACAATGATTCTCTGCTGGTCAGATAATTTATAACCTACCCAAGCTTTTTTTAGGAAAATCGCATCACATAAGCGATCATATTGATAACAACGGGCATCCGCACCTGCAATCCAATCTGGATTTTCATAACCTAGCACTAATTTAATATCAGTTAACCGCCAATCATCATTTTGGGACCCTTCATTTGCATCAACCACATAATCTTTATGCAAATAACGGGAACGTACTGCGCCAGAAACTTTAAATTGACCCGAATCCAAAGTTGGATCTCCCCAACTTAAATCGGCCGCAGAAGCCTCTACTCCCGCAGTTAAACTTAAAATTCCTAAAAATAATAATGACCTTTTCATGTCTTCAACATCCTTGTTAAGTGTTATAAGAACATGAAGAAATTGGCTTAGACAAACAATGCCAGAACTATGAAGTCGGTCTTTACAAACCGTGTTTAATCAAAAAAATGAGCATAAAAAAAGACCACGCAGGAGCGTGGTCTATAAAATGGTGGCTATGACGAGACTTGAACTTGTGACCCCCGCATTATGAGTGCGGTGCTCTAACCAACTGAGCTACATAGCCGTAAACTGTGCGCGCATTATCTTAACTTCTTTAACGCACGTCAAGAAAAATTTTAAATAAATTAGGTGAAGTGAGCCTATAAGCCGGGTTCTGTCGAGGATGGTCATTCCTCTAGGCGCACAATCACTCATACGCTCAAGCGACCTACCCGAATCCAGTACGGGCCGTACCTCAGGATTCCTATTTGGTCTTGCTTCTGGTGGGGTTTACCATGCCGTGAACTGTTACCAGACACGCGGTGCGCTCTTACCGCACCCTTTCACCCTTACCTCACGAATGAGGCGGTCTACTCTCTGCTGCACTTTCCGTCGGCTTTCACCGCCCAGGCGTTACCTGGCACCCTGCCCTATGAAGCCCGGACTTTCCTCCCCTGCTTCAGTCACGAAGACCTCCACAGCAGCGACCATCCAGCTCACTTCAGGGGCGCATATTAACAAATTTATTTACTAATTGCTTGTGCTTTTTTGAGCAATTAATTTTTTATATTTGTCGAATAGCTCATCTTCCGTTTCCACATGCTGTGGATCTTTAGGAATACAGTCCACTGGACAAAATAACTGACATTGCGGCTGGTCATGATGACCAACGCATTCAGTGCATAAATCTGGATGAATTTCATAAATCACTTCACCCATGAAAATAGCTTCATTTGGGCAAACTGGTTCACAAACATCACAGTTTATGCATTCATCGGTGATATATAACGACACTTTACCAACCTTGTTGATGTTTACGTTCAAAGGCCTCAACCACAGCTTGCGGAACAAACTTGGTTACATCCCCTTTTAAACGAGCAATTTCCCGAATCAATGTCGAAGAAATAAATGAATACTGCTCAGATGGTGTTAAAAATACTGCTTCAAAATGTGGGTCAAGTTGACGGTTCATATTGGCAAGTTGAAATTCATATTCAAAATCAGAAACTGCTCTTAAACCACGAAGTACTGCTGTTGCCTTTTGTTCTTTGAAAAAATTAACGAGCAAACCATCAAAGCCTACAAATTCAACATTTGATAAATGGCTGAGTGATGTTTGGGCCAGTTCAACTCTCTCTTCTAGACTGAACAAAGGGTTTTTATGATGTCCAATTGCAATTGCTACTACAACCTCATCAAACATTCTTGATGCTCTAGTAACTAAATCAACGTGTCCATTCGTGATGGGGTCAAATGTTCCAGGATAAATTACACGCGTTTTAGACATCCGCTAGTACTCTAATTGTATTGTGAACCTATTTTAGCAAAAGTTATACATGAGGCGAAATATTGACGTGCAGGAAAAACTTCACCTTAGCATCAGTTTACGGCACAATAGGGGCAATTGTGGAAGTTTGAATTATGGCGAAAGCAACAGTAGTGAAAAAACATAATGGTGGAACCATCGCACAAAACAAACGTGCCCGCCATGATTATTTTATCGAAGAAAAATTTGAAGCTGGTATGTCTTTACTCGGCTGGGAAGTAAAGTCTTTACGTGCTGGTCGCATGAGTTTGACAGAAAGTTATGTCATTTTTAAGAATGGTGAAGCGTTTTTATTTGGTGCACAAATTCAACCGCTCCTTTCGGCATCTACTCATGTAGTACCTGAAGCTACACGTACACGTAAATTATTATTATCACGCCGAGAACTAGAAAAGCTAACAGGTTCAGTTAACCAAAAAGGTTACTCATGTGTTCCTTTAGCATGTTACTGGAAAGGTCACTTGGTTAAGCTTGAAATCGCGCTTGTGAAAGGTAAACAGCTTCACGACAAACGTGCGACTGAAAAAGATCGCGATTGGCAGCGTGATAAAGCTCGTATATTTCATAAGTAATTAAATAAAAAGCCTCTTTTTAGAGGCTTTTTTATATCGCAGAATTTATTAATTTAATCTATATAAGAGTCCAGCAATATATTCACCAAACCATTTAGCAGTATCTAAATCGCCTTGTGGAGGAGTAATTTCAACAGGTGCATTATCTGACTGTGTCATTAAACCTAAACAACTCGATAATCGGTTTAAATCTTTTTCACTATGCCCAGTCGTCATTAAAGGTAAACCTGACCAAAGCATGCCATGTTGCATCGCAAAAATATTTAATTGTTGTAATACCGCTAATTTATCGCCACTCAACCCACCTGAATTTGCAAAGCCAGCTGCAAGCTTCCCTTGCCACAAACGCTCTTTCCAACGTTTAGAAGTACTGTCCATAAACTTTTTAAAGTCAGCGGTCATACTTCCCATATAAGTAGGTGAACCAAAAATAATACCGTGCGATGCATCAAGCGCATCCCAATCAATATGTTCAATATTCATTAAATGTACTTTTACACCCATCACCTCTGCCCCAGCAGCAATAGCGAAAGCTACTTTCGCGGTATGACCATATGGACTGTGGTAAACAATAGAGAGGTGTTTTTCAGGCAAAGACATAAGATTAAAATTTTGAGCGATTTTTTCTATTTTATCATTTTATTAACACTTGCTAAACCTTCATCTATAAATATGAAATATAAGGTTTTCACTACTGCATACTATAGAAATATTTTCAAATTAAATAAAAAACTCTCCTATTTTTAATAAATATAAAATAAGAGAGTCATTTAAGGAAGTTATCAAAACTTACATAAAAACAAACGTAGCCATACGTCCTGTCTTCGCATCACGACGATAAGAAAAATACTCATCATCCTGTTGATAAGAGCATTGATCTCCACCCAAGACTTTTTGCACACCTAGACTTTGCAAAATAAATCGAGCAATGGCATATAAGTCTGCATGAAATTTATTTGGAGCGACGCCCTCAACAAAGGCTGTTTCCAACTCTGGATATTTATCACAAAAGGCAGCTTTTACTTCGGCCCCAATTTCAAAACAAGGTTGGCTGATTGCAGCTCCTAACCATGCCCAAGTTGGAGGATTCTGCATAGCGGCTACTGTATTTTCAATAATACCACCTGCTAAACCACGCCAACCCGCATGCAAATTAGCAACTTCACTGCCTTCGGCATTTCCCAACACGACAGGTAAGCAATCGGCTGTCATCATCATTAAAGCATGACCTTTTGTTTGGGTGACCAAACCATCACCAATTAAAGCTTTAAAGGGAATTTTTTCATTTACAGTATGGCAAATCGTACTATGCGTTTGGGTCATCCATGTCATTTTTTTAACACCAAATTTCGCAAACTCATCTAACAATATCATTCGATGCTGTTGAACACGTTGTGCCTCATCTTTGACATGTAAAGCCAAATTAAAGCCAGATAATTCAAGTTGATCCGTTGGTAATGCCAAAGGATGTTGAACACGTGTCTGCCCTACAAATACGCCTTGAGGTAAACCTTGAACAAATTCCATATGCACGTCCTTAATATGCAGCGTTTTCTGAACGTAACACATTCACTAAATGTGTGAAATCTTCAGGCCACGGCGCTTCAAATAGCATTTCTTCACCAGTACGAGGGTGTTTCAAGCCTAATTTAGCTGCATGCAATGCTTGACGTTTAAAACCGCGTAAAGTTTCAATCAGTAATTCAGATGCACCAGCCGGTACACGTACACGGTTCATATAAACCTGATCGCCAATCAAGCCATAACCAATGTAACTAAAATGCACACGAATCTGATGTGTTCGACCTGTTTCAAGACGCGCTTGCACACGGGTAAAATCTTTAAAACGTTCTTTTACATTGTAGTGAGTTACCGCATCTCGCCCACCCGGTAAAATTGCCATTTTCACACGGTCAACTGGGTGACGTTTGATTGGTTCATCAATCGTACCGCCAGCAATAATATTTCCATAAACAACCAAGTCATATACACGGTAAACCGATTTATTCGCCAATTGTTTACTTAAAGAAAATTGAGCTTCTAATGTTTTAGCAACAACCAGTAATCCACTGGTATCTTTATCAATACGATGTACCAAACCAGCACGCGAAAGTTCTGCCAATTTTGGAGCATGGTAAAGTAAAGCATTCACTAAAGTTCCAGAACTATTGCCTGCTCCTGGATGTACCACCATGCCTACTGGTTTATTAATGACTAAAATATCATCATCTTCATAGACAATATTAAGTGGAATATTTTCAGGTTGACTCGTTGTCTGAGCTTCAAGCTCTACTTCGAGCGTAAGCAACTCAGTTCCTTCACAACGGTGCTTAGGCTTGACAATGTTACCATTCACCAACAGATGGCCATCCTTCAACCATTGCTTGAGCTTTTCACGTGAAAACTCGCTCCACACCAAGGCTGCTACTTGGTCGATACGTTGTCCCAGATAGGTTTCATCTAGCTGAACTTGCAACGATAAACGTGTTGCAGTTGTATCAGAAGTATGGTTATCTGCATCCTCAGAATCTTCAAGTAAATTGAAGTCGGTTTCAGAGAAGTTTGTGTTTGAAGATTGTGCTGAAGTCATTTGATCATTGAGATAAAAGTGGTTTAATAGCGCAATTGTAGCTCATTGCCCAACATAACAGAGGAGTTTTTATGTCGCTACCACGTTATAAAATTACGATGCTTGCCTTATCTTTAGGCGTAGCGTCTGCATTTGTGGGCTGTAGCAGCAATCCAAGTAAAAAAGAAGTGGTCGATACTGGCCCTCAATCTAGTGAACAAGCTTACTTCGAAAAGGCCCAAAAGTCGCTTGACCGTGGTCAATATCTTGATGCGACCAAGTCTTTAGAGGCAATCGATACTTATTATCCGACTGGACAATACGCTCAACAAGCACAACTTGAACTTCTATATTCGAAATTTAAACAAAAAGATTATGAAGGCGCGATTGCCTTAGCAGAACGTTTTATTCGTTTAAATCCTCAACATCCAAATGTGGATTATGCTTATTATGTTCGTGCTGTTGCCAATATGGAGCAAAACTACGACAGTTTGATGCGTTATACTTCTTTGCAACAGTCACATCGTGATGTGAGTTATTTAAAAGTTGCGTATCAAAACTTTGTTGATTTAATTCGTCGTTTCCCAAGTAGCCAATATTCTGTCGATGCTGCTCAGCGTATGAAATTCATTGGGCAAGAACTTGCCGAAAATGAAATGACTGCTGCCCGCTTCAACGTTAAACGTAAAGCTTGGATCGCCGCTGCAGAACGTTCGCAATGGGTGATTGAACACTATCCACAAACACCTCAAATTCCAGAAGCTTTAGCCACTTTGGCATATAGCTATGACAAGTTAGGTGATAAAGCTACTTCGCAACAATATATTGAAGTTTTAAAGCTTAATTATCCAAGCCTTGTGAAAAAAGACGGCACAGTTAACATGCGTGCTGCTCGTAAAGAAGGTAACTGGATCAACCGTGCAACTTTAGGTATTTTCGGTCGTGAATCGACTGCTGCAACGCCAGAGAGCACAACTGAAGCAGAAGCTCCAAAACGTGGTTTCCTCAACCGTGTTAGTTTTGGTTTAATTGGTAATTCAGATAAAGAAGAAACTGAAGCACCAGAACAAACACCTGTTGAAGCTCCTAAGTCTGAACGTAGTTGGACAAACCGTTTAAGCTTCGGTTTATTAGACAAACCTGAGTCACAAGCAGCAGAAAATACAACTGTTGCACCAGCTGCAACCTCTACTGAAGCTTCAACTGATGTTCAATCAGATGAGGTAACACAAGGTGCAGATGACGCTGCTCAATAAGTTTAAGCTTTAAAAAACATCAACAAACAGGCAAGTGATATCACTTGCCTGTTTGTTTTTATAAAATATTAAAATATTTATTGGGCATATCTCGATTCATCATGTCAGAATATTCTGACTTACTGTCTCATCAAGTTTTAATACGGTTATCTGAATTATGGCAATTCCACAACATACGATTGATCAAATTCTAGATCGCACAGATATTGTCGATCTGATTGGTCAGCGTGTGAAATTGAAAAAAACCGGACGTACATATTCCGGCTGTTGCCCTTTTCATCAAGAAAAAACGCCATCATTCCATGTCTACCGTGACAAACAGTATTATCACTGCTTTGGTTGTCAGGCTAACGGAAATGCAATCCGTTTTCTTATGGATATTGATAACCGAAACTTTATTGAGGTAATGAAAGAATTATCGAGCAGTACCGGAATTGAATTACCCAAAGATAATACTGAGAATAAAAAACTATCTTATACCCGTCAGGTTACAAAGCCACCTGTTACTAAAACAAATACGGCTGAGCCTGTAACTTCACAGCAGCCATCAGATGAAAGCTACAACACGCTTGAACCCGTATTTTTTGATGACCCTTTTGCTCAGTTCGAACAGCCGTTTAGCTTTGATGAGCCAGTTCAAGAAGGTAATTTATATGACTTACTGGAAAATGTTGCTCAGTTCTATGAACAACAATTACCTCATAGTCAAAAGGCAAAAAATTACTTTAAACAGCGTGGACTAACCAATCAGACGATTCAATTTTGGCGCTTAGGCTATGCTCCAGAAGACTGGCAACATCTAGAAAAAGCTTTTCCTTATGACATTGACGGTTTAAAACAACTCGGACTTATCCGCTCAAGTGATAATGGGCGTGATTTTGATTTGTTACGTGACCGCGTCATTTTCCCAATTCGTGACCCTAAAGGCCGAGTGGTTGGTTTTGGTGGGCGTGCTTTAAATGATGAGATAAAACCCAAATATATTAACTCGCCGGACTCAGAAGTCTTTCATAAAAATCAGCTACTTTACGGACTTTATGAAGGTAGAAAGCTTAAATCTAGCGATTGGTTAATGGTTGAAGGCTATATGGATGTCATTGCGCTTCAGCAATATGGCATTACTGGAGCTGTGGCAACCTTAGGGACCGCAAGTAATACTGAACACCTTAATATTTTATTCAAACAAAATAGTCGTATTACGATTGCTTTTGATGGCGATGCAGCAGGTCAAAAAGCAGCACGCAGAACTTTAGAAATTGCTTTACCCCTTCTCAATGATGGTCGTGAACTCAAATTTTTTGTTCTACCCAATGATCACGACCCCGACTCTCTCATCCGTCGAGAAGGACTCGAAAATTTCCAAAAACTATTACAACAAGCCCCTCTTCTGTCCGATTTCGTGTTTGCGCACTTAACAGGACAACACGATATCAGTACGCCTGAAGGGAAAAGTTTAGTCATGGGAGAACTCAGAGAACTAACTGAACTCTTACCTAAACAAGGTTCTTTCCGCTACTTGCTTACTCAATCTTTCCGTGAAAAACTCGGACTAGGTAAACGTTTTACCCCACAAATCAGCCACGATGCTTCACTCTCGTTTAACATCCATACAAAAGATGAAGACTTTGCGATTGCAATTTTAATGCATCATCCTTTTCTTTATATTCATTTCGAAGGATTACGGGCTTATATTCACCAAGATGAATTATTAGCCAAAGTACTGGCTATCTTAAATCGTATTTTTGATGATTTACCAGATGACCAAGAGCTGGCAACTTATTATGTGCTTGGTGCTTGTAGTAGTTACTGTCATGAAATCGCCGATATTATGCAAAGAACCAATATTCAGGCATTAACACAGGCACCTGAAGTAGCTGACAAGTTAGCTAAGGAATATTCGCTAAGTCTGCAAGAAAGATATTTACGTCAGAAGCTGAAATCACCGATTTCTTTAATTGAATCAAGAAATCTAAGACAACAATTGAATGAATTAACAAAACAAATTAGCTTAAAGTTGTTGTCTTAATGTTTTGGCTTACGCTCATGATCAAATACATCCTGTAAATGCTGTTGTAACCATTCAAAATAATCAGGATTTTCTGCTTTAGCAGCTTCACGTAACAAAATAGATGTGGGATGCATAAGTTTTTGCGTTAAACGATGGGCAAATTGCTGTAATACCTGCTCGGCATTCTCACCATGATGCAAAGCTTCTAATGCATGCGTAAGCTCTTGTTGACTAATCTCTTCACTGTGTTGGCGGTAAGCATGAATGGTGCTACCAGCCTCTTTAACCTTTTGATGCGTAATAAGCTGAGTCGCTAATTGATTCACCATTACTTCCGCTTCAACTGCCGCCTGACGACGTTGAGCGAGGTTTTCATCAATCACACTTTGTAAATCATCGACACCATATAAATAGACCCCATCAAGTGCTTCAACTTTAGGATCTATATCACGTGGCACTGCTAAATCAACCATTAACATTTGTTGGTAGCGGCGTTTTTTTAATGCAGCCTTAACATCAGAATAAGCAATAACTTGATATAAACTTCCAGTACAGCTCGACACGACATCAGCACGATATAAATTCTCTGCTAATGCTGAAAACTCAATGATTTCAACTTCAACCTGATGTGCAATCTCCTGAGCCAGCTGGTCAGCACGCTCACGGCTACGATTACAAATAATAATCTTCGCGACACCCATTTCAGCCAAATGTTTAGCCACCAAGCTATTCATTTCACCCGCAGCAACCACCATAACAGTAAGCTTTTCAGGCTTACTAAAAACCTGTAAGGCCAGTTGTGCAACTGCATAACCCATTGAAACAGCATGACTACCTACCGCTGTTTCGGAACGTACCCGTTTAGCTGCATAGAAAGCGTATTCAAAAACACTATTTAATTCAGGAGAGACCGTTTGCGCTTCTTTAGACAATGCCAAAGCGCTTTTGACCTGCCCTAAAATTTGTGGCTCACCAAGCATGAGAGAGTCTAGACCACTCGCTACTCGCATTAAATGTGTAATGGCCTGCGTGTTCTCGTAACGATAAACATGATGAATTAACTGCTTTACATCAATATTATTGGCATCGGCTAACCATTTTAGAAGGCTTTCGGCATTTTCAGCCATGGCATAAACTTCTGTACGGTTACAGGTCGAGACGACCACCAAATCCTTTAGGCTTTGGTGATGGCGTTGTTCGGCAAGCAAACGACTTAATCGCTCTGCATTGAAAGCAATTTGTTCGCGGAGTTCTACAGAAGCTGTTTGATGGTTGACACCCAATGCAAAGAAAGACATATCAGATCATCATTTCGCTAAATTTATGCTATTGTGCAACATCGGTGTCATAAAAAGCATTACTTTGGATCAATAAAAATTGCGTCAAATGAATAGCCGTATTAATTTTAACGGTGCTTCGATAAGACAGTATTCTACCACATTCTTATTGTTAGGTAGCATGTCCTCATATGTCTATGCACGTCCTGTGCAAGAGACCTATGCCGTGCATTCGTTTGATCAGGCATTAGAGCAATCCATGGTTGCTGAATTTGCGCTAGCTTATGACGATATTCCAAACGCTTTGCACAATTACACAGTGCTCGCAATTAAAAGCAACTCTACCTCAATTAAGCAGCGAGCTTTAGACGTTGCACTTGAATACAATGATTTACAAGCTGCGTTAAACATTGCTACACATTGGGTCGCTCAAGAACCCAAAGATGTACCCGCTTTATTCTATTTGTCACATATTGCTTTAAAAACACACGAATATCAGCTTGCTGCTGAAACATTAGATAAAATTTTAAAGATAGATCCCACTGCTGATCTAGAACAGATTTTAGCCAGCATTGCCCCAGAAAATGCACAAGATCGAGAGGTCTTATTAACAGCTTTACGCTCTAGTGCAGAAAAAGCCAATCCTTCTATTTTGGCACTCATCGCCAATTTAGAAGCACAAAATGGACAATTACAAACTGCGCTAACCAACATTAACAAAGCCTTACGCCGACGTCCTAAAGTAACGAGCTTTATTTTAATGAAAGCAAACTTACTTATTGCTCTCAGCGATCAAGAAGGTGCACTTAAGTGGTATGCAAAATCGAGTCGTAAAAATAAGAAAAATTTAGATATTCGTTTAGCTGAAATCCGCTATCTCATACAAATTAACCAATCTGAGCTTGCGTTAGAAAAACTTGAAAAAATTATAGAAACTAACCCTCAAGCAGAAGAAGCCTTATTTATTGCAGGCTTAACAAGTATTGATTTAAAGCAATACGACAAAGCAGAACAATATCTTGTTGACTTACGCAACTCGGCTAAATACCAAAATGAAGCATATTACTACTTAGCGATTAATGCAGAACGTAAACAGCATTATGAAACTGCAAAAGCTTACTATCGTTTAGTTGATGGCAGCTTATACGTGGTATCAAGACGCAATCTGATCGCAATATATGATAAACAAGAAAATTTACACGATGCTTTACGGTTCCTTACTCAAGAACGAGTAAATTATCCCCAACATGCAAGTTTCTTATATCAAGCTCAAGCTGAAATCTTAAAGAAAATGGGCAATAAAAAAGCTGCACTAAATCTATTAGATGAAGCAATTAAAAACCTACCCGACGACCCAGAACTAATTTACGCGGAAGTTTTATTACTTGATCCATATACGGACCGCGACAAACTCGACAAAACATTAAAGCAATTATTACAACTTGAGCCCAATAGCCCAACGTATCTAAATGCATATGCTTATACGCTGGCACTGCAAAATCGCAGGTTAAAAGAAGCACGTCAGTATGCTGAACAAGCTCTGGAATATGCCCCTGAACAAGCCTCAATCCTTGATACGCTAGGCTATATTGCATTTTTACAGAATGATTATGAAGCTGCGGCAGAAGCCTTAAGCAAAGCTTATGAACTTAGCCATAATATAAATATTGGCATTCGTTATGCTAAAGCTTTGTATATGCAAGGGTCACTCACTCAATTTAGCGCAGTGTTACAACAACTGAAACAAAAACATGCCAATGATCCACAATTACAACAGCTTGATGCGTTAATTTTACCTACATCTGCAAAAAAGAGTTAAATATATGAGCAAATTTGCCCAACTGTGCACAGCGATTTGTGGATCAAGTGTATTATTTCTAACCGGTTGTCAGCATTTTACTCAACCAAAACCTGCGGTTACCCAACAAGTTCAAGACGAAAAACACTTTAATTTACAAGGTAAAATTGGAGTCCGTACACCACAGCAAACTGGTAGTGCTTTTTTTACTTGGCTTCAACAGCAAGATAATTTTGATATCGAATTAAGCGGTATTTTAGGCGTTGGAAAAACTCAAATTCAGGGTAAACCAGGCGAAGTAACTTTAAACAGTTCTAAAACAGGACTTATTACCGCTGCCTCTCCAGAAGAGCTGTTAGAACGTGCAACGGGTTGGCAAGCACCAATTACGCACTTAACGAGCTGGATTTTGGCAAAACCCGCAACATTAAATGCGCAAGTTACCAAAGATGCTGCAAATCGAGTGAGTCAACTCATTGAAGATGGCTGGACCGTGAATTTCAGTTATGATGGTGAACAAACTTTGCCAAACAAACTGGTTTTAAAGCAAGCTCTTGCTGAAGATAAAGAAAACCGTATTACAATGGTCATCCAAAACCGCTAAGTCTAATTATATAAATCTATGATTCGAGTTCCTTCCCCTGCTAAGCTCAACCTGTTTTTACATATTACAGGCCGACGCGAAAATGGTTATCATGAGCTACAAACCATTTTCCAACTGATTGATTTATATGATTGGATGACATTTACACCGACTTTGGGCGAAGAAATCAAAATTGATGGGTTGAGTGAAGTTCGAGCTGAAGAAAACTTGATTTATCGGGCAGCTCAAATACTAAAACCACATGCGAAAAAATTTTGTGGCTTGCACATCAAAATTGAAAAAAATATTCCAATGGGTGCAGGTCTAGGTGGCGGTTCATCTAATGCCGCCACAACGCTTATTGTGTTAAATCAATTATGGGAATGTGGCCTAGAGCAAGAACAACTTGCGGACTATGGTGTTAAGCTCGGTGCTGATGTTCCAATTTTTATTTATGGTAAAAATGCATGGGCTGAAGGCATCGGTGAACATTTATCATTCATAGACTTAGATCAAAAACAGTTCATTATTTTAAAACCTGATTGTTTTATCAGCACTCAATTGCTTTTTTCACAAAAAACATTGACAAGAGACTCTAAGACCACTAAATTTTGCGCCTATCAGTTAGAACCTTCTAATTTTGGAAATAACTTTGAGCCACTGGCTCGGCAGTTATACCCTGAAGTAGAAGAAGCAATGCAATATTTAGATCAGTTTGGTCAAGCAAAGCTTACAGGTACAGGTGCTTGTGTTTTTATTGAAGTAACGAATGAAATGAATATTGATGAAATTCTTAAGCATTCGCCATGTAAATCTTACTTGGTAAATAGCTTAAAAGAATCTCCTCTTAATCATTTTAAGGTTACACGTTAGGGGCGTCGCCAAGTGGTAAGGCACCGGGTTTTGATCTCGGCATCCGTTGGTTCGAATCCAGCCGCCCCTGCCAACCTCACCTGTAATGATGATTATATTAGGGGCGTCGCCAAGTGGTAAGGCACCGGGTTTTGATCTCGGCATCCGTTGGTTCGAATCCAGCCGCCCCTGCC
>NZ_JAHPTH010000017.1:0-35144 GCF_025514195.1 Acinetobacter sp. WU_MDCI_Abxd143 | reverse complement strand
TGTCGTCTACAAATTGTAGTGTAGTCTGGCGCTATCCAATTTAACCCACAAAGATGGATGAGACTTTGAACAAAGCCTGTGACCATGCGTAAAGACAATCGAAAGAGAGATTTAATCATTAGGCAGCATAGCTGCGTCGGAGTAAGTTTGATTTCGTTCTTGTTTGCCTTTTGATGGGGCATACCATTGCGTAGCAGGATCAAACCAAATGGCAATATTTCCACGATTAATGAGAGCTCGGTTATATGAAGACCAATTGGTTGTGCGATAAATTTTAGGTGTCGACTTATTCATTTGAAAATTATATTGTGGAATAAGCCTTTAGAGATAGGTTTGTGCAACAAAGCCCTATAAAAGGCCAGCGGCTTGCCATATTGCTCAATGTAGACTCTGGTCGAAAGCATATAGTCAAAGATGGTTTAAGCCTCACAAAAGCGCAGATGCAGCAGCTTTCCAGTGGCATCATCAATATAGACCAGCAAGCAGCATTTGGCAGCTCGACCCTCAAACCAGTCATGATATGAGCCATCGATCTGGATCAGTTCACCGAAGCAATCACGGTTATATCTAGGCTGATATGGACGTTTCAGGCGTTTGGATCGCGGAATCCAGAGTTCATTGGCTGTCATCCAGCGTCGAACCGTTTCTACAGGAATACTCAGACCGAATATGCTGCTGAGCTTCTCATGAGCCAAGGTTGGACCAAAGCCCAGCAGATGTTCAGAAATAATGGAAAGGCATTCAGACTTTACAGCTTCATCATAGCGTTGATGGCCAGGTTGACCACGACTGGCATGTGTCAGGCCTGAAACACCGTCTTGCTTTAGCTTCTGCAATAACCGGGTAATTTGACGGGTTGAAAGATTCAGAATTTCAGCAGCACGGGCTTGTGTAATACGTTGATCTCGAACGTCTTGCAGGACTGCAAGACGTTGTATTTCCTTGTCAGACATAGTGATCAGCATCTCAAGTTTTATCCAGTCCATGATGTTGATGTGCATCATAGACCAGACATTTTTATTGGTGAGAATATAGACATTTTGAATGGGTTCTAACAATTGTGATTTCGTATAATCTTGATTATGTTAAATTGAGTATATGATACATTAAGTTCATATTTCTCTATTCTTTACCTATTTTTGAACGCTCATAAGCACCTCGTTTATTAATCATTTTATCTAACTTCAAGGTGTCTATAAAATTGGTAACTATTCACACACCACGATTTATCGTTGGGTTCAACGTTATGCTCCTGAAATAGAAAAACGCTTACGCTGGTATTGGCGTAATCCTACAGATCTGAGCTCATGGCATATTGATGAAACTTATATAAAAGTGAATGGACAGTGGTCTTATCTGTATCGTGCAGTTGACCAACGTGGCTATACCATTGATTTTTATCTTTCTTCTAAACGGAATACTAAAGCAGCCTATTGTTTTCTTGGGAAAATCTTAAAGAATGTGAAGAAGTGGCAGATTCCCAAAGTGATCAATACAGATAAATCACCTACATATGGAAGTGCTTTATCACGCTTAAAACAGGAAGGAAAATGTCCACCAGATCTTGAGCACAGACAGATTAAATACAAAAATAATGTAATCGAATGTGATCATGGAAAGTTAAAGAGGATCATCCGAGCGACGTTAGGTTTTAAATCGATGAAGACGGCTTATGCCACAATCAAAGGTATTGAAGTGATGCGAGCACTGCGTAAAGGGCAAGCTTCATCATTTTATGATGGTCAACCTCAGGGTGAAGTCTATCTGGTGAATAGAGTTTTCGGTCTTTAAGTAATTTTTAAAGGGAAGATCATCAGCTCAGATCTCTATTTGCAACAGTGCCCTCAAGAAGACTATATTCGCTTACAGCTCTACTGCACCAAACAAGGTAAAGCACTCCCGGCATTCAAGTTTTGCTTACACTTAGCTTGTATGGGTAGACCAAAAATCATAAATGATCATGAACTAATAATAGATAAATGATGCTCAATTAAGATCTTAAACAACCTATGTTTTCAATGTTTCAGCATTAATATCAGCATACGGTTTACTTAGTAGTTAACCATATCAACCCTATTGATTCATTGATATTGACACGCAAGTTAAATGGAATATAAATACCTTACTTTTTGATCGTTAAGATTGCAGAAGTCATTAAGCTTAACTTCTACAATCTTTATGATTTCACTGCTTATTAAGCTAAATTGCCATGGAATTGTGTAGCAACCCAATCCGCAATATATGTACCAGCATTTGCAGTATTATCTAGACTACTGTGTTGTATACCACCCTCACGTTCAGTAAAGATTTTCAATTCACGATCTGGGCTATTTACCAACTGATCATAAGACTGGTGTGCATATTCCAATGGAATCTGTTTATCCGCCTCACCATGAGTCACCAAGAATGGGACACGAATATTTTCTAGCACACCATTTAGATGTACGTTTTGTGCGATTTCCATGAATTCATCCATGTCTTTGGCTCCCCACACCCAACGTACATGCTCCCAGTAGTGCGGCACTGGATTTTCACCTTCACGTTGCAAACGACGTTTTTGCATTTCCCCCCAGTTATGGTTCGCACCCCATACCACACCTAATGCAAAGCGAGGTTCAAATGCGACTGCACGTGGGCAGTAATAACCACCAAGTGAAACGCCAAGTAAACCAATTTTCAGGGCATCAACATCTGGGCGCTGTTCCAAATAATCGACCACTTCACTTGCCCATTGTTCTGTTTCAACTACAGCAGTCAGACCATGTAAGCGTAGCGCTTCTCCTGTCCCAGGTTGATCAATGAACAAACTAGAAATACCACGTTTTGCTAAAAGCTGTGGAAATAGCCCAGCACGATAGACCATTTCTTTGGTGGAATCTAACCCATTAATCACCACTAAACATGGTGTTGGTCCCTTTACCCCTTCTGCATGAGTATATAAGCCCGCAATAATACCCTCTTGATATGGAATTTCGACGCGTTCACATTGTTCTTTGGCTAGTTGGATACCTTGTTGGAAGGTATCTAAAAATTTGGCATATAAGGCTTTACGCGGAGCATAACCATGTGCCTGCATTCGTTCAGCGGTAATGTAGTAAATCGCTGCTCGATTGAGTTTATCACCCGCACTTAATAATCGCCCTGCTGCTTTATCTTCTTCCGCTAGTGCCAGTAGATTGTCTCCACCCTGTTCCCAAGAAGCTAAAAATGCCGCTGTGCCAGGGTCATCTCCCTCTTTGGCAATGTCTGCGAGTGGACGACACATGGCTTCAATTTCACCAATTTTTGCGCCCATTTCAATTGCAGCCGCGACAGCTAAACTCCAAACATAGTTGGTTTCAAAATATTTAAACATCCTGTTTATCCTTTATAAATTACTCAGTTTTTTCGGTTTTCAGTTCACGCATGTAGGCTTCTTCACCTTGATAAAAACCGACATCCCAAGGAATTTCATCCATCATAAAGGCAGGAGGTTTAGTCATCCATGAAGCTGTACCAAAACGGAATTCCCATTCACGTGGTATCCAGTTGTCATCTAAATAGTCTGTATCTGCACCATATTCAGTCTCCCCACCAACAGGTGAATCGAAATAACAGAAAATTGCAGAACCAATTCGATGTCGTCCAATTCCCAAGAAACCATGCGTCCAACCACGTTTTGTCATGTGATTAGAACCAATCATGACTTCATCAAAATCTTCAACCCCGAAACAGGTATGATGAAAACGTGGAATTCCACCTGCCCCCGGCACCTCACAGTTCAATAGGAAGGTGTTGTGATGCTCATGTGCCCCATCTGCACGTAAATAGGTACCAATGCCTTTTTGATGATCAGACATGCGAAAGTTCAAACGATCACGAAAAAAGGCAAAGGTTTTCCAATAATCTTTGACTGCAAAAACCACATGATTGATGGTTTTTGGAATAGCACGTCGACGCCATTTTCGATGTTGGTTCAGGCGATTGATGTTGCCAGATGAGTTAATCGGATCAGTAGAATAAATCACTTTCTGACGATCAAAGACGCGCAATGCCAAAGGCAAACCACAATCCGAGTAAAAACGCCAAGCGCCATCATCCCCTAAAGTAACTTCACGGTCCTGTTTTAAATCATCGACCAAACGTTGCAGATTATCTTCAGTATCGACGCCCCAAATGGTTTCCTTGACACCAAACCCTGTATATGCTGAGTCATCGGGCATAGAAGCGTGATCAATCGAGCGTACGATTACCGTTGAACCTTCTGCCAGACGATAAATAGTTTCTTCAGCATTTGAGCTTAAACGTTGCAAGCCAAAATCATCTAAAAATTGTGTTGCTTTTTCAAGGTCTTGAACCCCATAAAGCAATGTATCAATACCAACAATTGCCATAGTTAAATTCCTTTTAGTCCTCGTTCCAATCTAAAGAATTACGATATGGAATTCAGATTAGTCTGCGCTTGAACAATCCACAAATGCTTTATATGCATGGTTGGTATCCATGAAACAAATAGTTTTGTTTTAACAAATCCATTCCGCAAATTATTAATGATTGATTATGGAATGTGACTTCATTTGCCTTCTATGTCTTAATGAATTATATTCATTAATGAATATAATTGAGCTTTAGTATATGTCACAAAATCAAAATCTCGGTCAATATCTTGATCATCTACATGCCTTGGTTGCGAGCGTGCTTTTCCCACATATGGGCAAAGCTTTAAATGGTGAATTTTCTTTTAGCCAACTCAACACCTTGTTTCTGCTATATAAACAAGGCTCTTGCAGCATTGCCGAAATTGCTGCAAATGCAGCGATCTCGCACAATGCTGCAAGTCGCATGGTGGATCGTCTGGTACAAGGTGAATATGTAACACGTGTCGAAGATAGACAAGACCGTCGCCTTAAGAAGGTTTCGCTTACCCTTGTTGGTTTTAACAAACTCAAGGAATTACAGATCATTACTACAGATGTGTATAACCAAGTGCTATCAGCTGTACCTTTCGAATTACAACAACAACTTGAAGCTACATTGAAACAGATTGAGCCATATCTCCCCACGATTACCCGTTTCGTAGCAAATCCAAGCATTGAAGAGGTTCAAGCATGAATGCAACATATCTCAGGTATTCGATTATTTTGGGCATTCTGACGGCTTTTGGTCCAATTTGTACCGATTTTTACCTACCTGCCTTACCGCAAATTAGCAGTGATTTACATACCTCAGTGCCGCTCTCTCAACTGAGTCTGACGGCTGCCCTAATTGGTTTAGGTATTGGACAGTTATTTTTTGGTCCTTGGAGTGATCGAATTGGTCGTAAAAAACCGCTGATGCTGGCATTGGCACTATTCACTTTAAGTTCGATTGGCTGCATGTTCGTGCAAGACATTACCCAAATGGTGATGATACGCTTTATCCAAGGCTTTGCTGGTGCAGGTGGTGCCGTGCTTGCCCGTGCCATTGCCAGTGACCGTTATGCAGGTAAAGAGTTGGCACAATTTTTTGCCTTAATTATGGCAATTAATGGGATTGCCCCAATTCTTTCACCTGTCCTTGGTGGAATACAGTTACAGTTTACCGAGTGGCAAGGACTCTTTGCCAGTTTATCGATTTTGGGTATAGCCATTTTTCTGCTGTGCTATTTCTTCATTACAGAGTCACACTCACCCAATCGAGTAGAACAGTTACAACAGTCAGTTAAACTTGCTTTTACTACCGTCCTGAAAGATAGGGTTTTTATTGGGCTATGCCTAATTCAAAGTATGATGATGGGTGGACTATTTGCTTATATTGGCGCATCCTCGTATGTGTTTCAAGAAAACTATCATTTCTCAGCTCAAAGCTATAGCCTGCTGTTTGCAGTAAATGGGTGTGGACTGATTATTTCTGCAATCACGACCTCAAAATTGCTGAATTATTTTTCTGAGAAAAAACTGTTGATGATGGCACTTGGCATTGCACTTGTTGCCAGTTTAGGATTGCTGATTGTGGGTGCCTTACAAGCATCGATATTGCTGTGTCTCGCGTTGTTATTTATCACCATTTCCACTGTAAGCTGTATCAGCTCGTTGACCAGTGCGCTTGCGATGGCACGTCAGCATGAATTTTCAGGAACCGCCTCGGCACTGTTAGGTTTTCTGATGTTTGCGATTGGTGGTGTGACTGCTCCCCTAACCACTTTGTTTGGCACTTCATTATTGTCGATGAGTACTGTGATTTTTATGTGTTATGTACTTGCAGGCTTAAGTTATCTGATAACCTTTAGAACTAAAATACAAATAGCTTAACCCATACAAAAAAGGAGCTTATGTCTTAGCAACATAGCTCCTCCAATCACATCAACCTTTGGAGATATTAGTATCCCACGGTAAATCGCTCACGAATATGCTGCGGTTTCTCTAATTCATCAATCAGAGCCACTGCATAATCCTGCGTGGAAATATGGCTCATACCATCTTTAGTCAATAATTCCTCTTTGCCTAAACGAAATTGCCCTGTACGTTCACCCGATTTAAATATCATGGAGGGTGATAGCACCGTCCAATTCAACTCTGGTTCTTGGCGCAGTGTTTCCAAAATTGCAATACCTGCTAAAGCTTCAAGTTTAACATGCTCGGGAAATTTTGGATCATCGACCAAGCGCTGCCCAGACTCTAGGGTTAATCCCCCAGCACCACCGACCATCAGATAGCGCAGTACAGCGGTTTCTTTCAGGGCATCCAGTAAGTGGTCAATCTGCGTATCGGTAAAATGAACAGCACTAATCACGGCATCTTGCCCTGTCAACAAAGGAATCAATTGTGCCGTATCGTTAATATCTGCCTGTCTTGCCTCGACCTGTTGATACTGCGCAATTTTTTCAGGAGAACGAGCAATTGCCGTCACTTGATGACCACGTGTCACAAGTTCATTTAAAATACTTGAGCCAGCCATACCGCTTGCCCCAATCAATGCAACTTTCATGTGTTTTTTCCTTGTTCTCTTATTTAAAATAAAAATCCACCATCGACATGAAAAACTTGCCCAGTCATATAGCCTGATTCTGGGGAAATGACAAAGCTTAAAACTCCCGCTAAATCCGTTGGCTCCCCATTACGTTTAATAAACTGGCTATTTTTCACATCTTCAAACAGTTCAGCAGGTAGGGCATGTTCACTGCCTGAATGCTTGATTAGACCTGGCGAAATTGCATTCACCGTAATGCCTTTATCTCCTAACTCTACAGCTAATGCTCTGGTTAATCCTATCACCCCCATTTTGGCAGCAATGTATGCCATAAAACCCTTCTGCGGACGACCAGTATTACTTGAAGCAAAATTGACGATTCTTCCCCATCCTTTTTCGATCATTTTAGGAGCAAAACCTTGGCTCAAAATAAAAGAAGCATCGACGTTCACTGAAAATGTTCTTTGCCATTCGGGTAATTCTGTATCTGCTAATTGTTTCAAAGGGATATAGGCAGCATTATTAATCAAAATATCGCAACAGCCATGATCATCTAGCACCTGTTTAAGCAAATGCTTAACTTGATCTGCTTGGCTTAAATCGCATTGATATGCACTGGCTTTTCCACCTGCATCTTGAATTTGTTGCAACAATGGCTGGCAATCTACAAAATCGACCAAAAGTACGTGATAGCCTTCATGCGCCAATTTCAAAGAAAATTCACGACCTAAACCACCTGCTGCACCTGTGATTAATACAATTTTTTCATGTTTCATGAATGTGTTCATCCTTTTGTAAAATTGAATGTAATGTAAAGTTACGCTTTTTATTTAATAAGATGGCTTACCTGCCAAACCTAAGATTTGATCCAGTTGAAAATGTAGAGTTCCGCCAAATGAAAGGCCTGATTCTGGAATTACTGAACTGTAAGGATTCAACATGCTATTGCTGTTCCATGAATACATGACAAATGGGCTGAAAATTATGCCTTTACTCAGGATAAAGTTTGCATCTGCAGAAATGGCTGTTTCGGTCTGACCAACGGTATAGCCTGTACCACCTGCAGCTAAATGTGCATCTTCTAAAAATTTCTGTTCAGCATCTGTTAAATGTGCCCATAGAAAATTCAGTCCATAACTATCAAATGGACGAGATTCAAACATGTGACTAAAGACGATTCCTGCATTGCCCTGATTTTGAATCCCTTTTGTATTTTCATCATTAAAAGCCTGTGTCATGCTGGCATAAGCTGAAATGGACTTTGGTACTGGACTATCTGTTAAGCCATGATCCTGACGCCATAAGGTTTTCTTCGCGCCTAAATAAACTCCAGATACCCCCACGGTAGTTTTAACTGAGCTTTCAGTATCAAAAACTTTCGATGTTCCTTTAACGGTCGAATAAGGATTTACTTGTGTAGCATCATTATAGAAACCCATAATCTCGTAAGAAAATGGATATTTTTCCATCGAAAAATCAGTCTTATACGAAACATTGGCCAAATAGACGTTACTCATTTGCCCGCCGATATCACCAGAGTTTGTTTCCCAACCATTAGTAAAAGGGAATGCAGCATCACTGCGCCACCAACCCGTTTGCACCCTGAGCTTTGGATTCAAGTCATAAGCCATACGTGCACTCCAGTTTGAATAAGGTGGAGGATTGATTCCCACGATATTTTGTAATGAAGCACTGACGCACATGGTCGGTGAATTACACATCGGCAAAGCAAAGTAATTTCCAGCATTACTTTTACCTGCCTCAAGGGTCAATTGATCATTCAACAATCGCTGTTCAAAAGTAAATAAGGTTAAATGACTTGTGTTAGGTATATAAGGACCAAGTGTACCGACAATGGTACTACTCGCCTGACCACCATATGTGCCATTATGAACCCACGGTGCAAACAAATGTTCATAGTGAATCTTACTGCCAGAAAGACCCATTAGCTTTTCTAAATCCAAGGTCGCCCCAACGGTAAAAATTGAAACGGCTTCGCTTTCTCCCGTTTTTACACCAACCTTTGGATTAGCAAAATACAACTCCGTGAAAGTTAACTTTGGGGTAATCCCATGATCAACTAACCATTGACCTTGGTTTGACAATATTCCACCTTCCTTCGCAGGCATCGGATTTTCAGCAACTTGAACCTGAGGACCAATTCTTTCATTAGGTGTATTTTCAAAAGCCAAGAGTCCATCATCAGCTAAGGATTTGTTTTCCTTATTCAAAGTCTGCTCTTCAGCGAATGTTGTCTGATTAGCCAAGATCGTCAGCATTGATAGCATTAATAATGTTTTTTTCATAAGAAATCCTTTCTTGTGTTTTTTAGGGAAAAACGTCCCTACGGGGCTAGCAACAGCCCGATCAATTGTTAATTAAATTCATTACTTTAAGTGATTAAGAAGCGGTCGCTCCTGCATCGACCTTCAGGTCTGTGCCTGTGACCCATGCCGATTCATCCGATGCCAGATAGATTGCTGCCCATGCAATGTCTTCGGGTCGACCAATCCGTTGTCGTAAAATCTGCTTGCTTAAAGCTTGCTGCTGAAAAGCAGGGTCTTCTTGCATATGTGCCCGTGTTGCAGCAGTTTCAATCAGCCCTGGGGAAATCGTATTAGCGCGAATTTGAAATGCACCACCTTCCATCGCCAGTTGCCGTGTCATTGCCAAAACTCCGCCCTTGCCTGCGCAGTGCGCCAATGCTGGTGAGCCTTCCAGTGCCATCCATGCATTGGTTGAAGCAAAGTTAATGATTGAACCACCTTGCTGTTTCAGGGCATGCCATGCTTCCTTGCACAGCAAAAACACCACATCCAGTTCACCGACCAAGGTCTGTTTCCAATGCTGATAACTCAGTTCCTCTATCGGATGAAAATGGGCAAATGCAGCAGCATTCACCAATACATCAACTCGGCCAAATTTTTCTAAGGTTGCCACGACCAGTGCCTGAACCTGTTCAGGCTGGGTCAGATCACAAGTTGCAATACTGATTTCCAAACCTTGTTGCTGGGCTTGTGCCTTAGTCTGCTCGGTCAGTTCGGTGACAATGTCACAGCCCATCACCTGTGCCCCTTGGGCTGCAAACATCAGTGCGCAGGCTTTGCCGATGCCGTTGCCAATTCCTGTGACGATTGCCACTTTATTGTGTAGCCGCTGCTGCATATGATTTCCCTACCTATGCCTTGTCTGGTGTTGCAACAGGTTGTGTTGCTGTTCCTTTCACAAATCCGAGAACCAAGGCAATCAATGCCAGTGGAATCAGCACCCAGCCTGCCAATGCCAAGGTATTGAACAGATTGCCTGTGAACTTAGTTGCTGCTACAAACAGAATCGGGCTAAAGAACATGCCTAAACAGTAACTGCCATACCACATGCCTGTGCCAATACCACGTTTAAACCAAGGCAGATTTTTCATGTTCCAGATCGCTAAGGTCGGTAGCAACAGGCCACAGCCAAAGCCATTCAACAAAGCATAGAGTAAAATCTGATCGGCGGAAGTTGCTTGTGACATCAGTAAGAAACTTAGCCCAATCAGACCAAAAGCAATAAACAGGTTATGTCCGACTTTAAACTTCAAGCGTGAAAACACATGCACGCTCAATGTCCCAGCCACAATCAAGGCACTACATGCAGAAGAAATATTGCCTGCTACTTTCGGTGAAGTCTCGCCAATCGAACCCAAAATAAATGCCATCTGGATTTGTAAAATCATGAATGCCAATGCGCCAATGCAGGTCACGACACAGATGAAAAACAACAGTTTTGGCTGAAAGGTCACAGCTTGCGCTTCATGGTCATCATCGGCAGACATTTTGTGCTGCTGAGGTTCCCACAACATAAATGCACCCAAGATCCCCAGCACTACAGGCACCGCATATACCGCATACGGTACGCGCCAGCCAAACTCACCGAGCGCACCACCAATCATGAAAAATAGAATTGCCGAACTCGATGCAAAGGTGGTCTGTAAAGCTAGATAACGCTGACGCACCGCACCCGAATAATAATCACCAATCAGAGTCGTACTGATGGTCACAATCACCGCTTCGGCCATACCAAGAATCACACGGCTGCCAATAATGGCGTAAAGGCTGTGCAGAAACAGAGGCAACACACCGATCAGGCTATAAATAAAGGTCGCCATGACCAGCATCTTTTTCCGTCCGTATTTGTCGGCAAACAGTCCAACCACAGGGCTGAGCAATGCCACCAACAGCCCCGGAATCGTCAGGGCAATCGGGACTAAAAACTCCACATTGGGAATATGGGAAAACTCAGCCTGCATTTGTGGCAGACTCGGGGCAATCACAATCGCCGCCATCGGAGACAAACAGTTGAGAATCAGCAGTAAATAGGCAACAAACTTACTTTTTGATTCGAAGTTATCGCTAATCATGTTCATGATAAACCACTCCTTGGTTTATGAATCTGACTCAAGCTTTTGAGAACTATCAGTCGAGATTTAAAGTATTTTTAATGAGATGTTGGATAGATCCGTCATGTTTAAAGCCAAGTGCATCTGCCCGTCGGGTATGAATCTCAGGGTATGCGCCAAAATTTTTCTCAAGTTGTGGGTTATTGCTGTCGAAGCTGACCAGCGTGTCGGTATTTAAGGTAAATTCTTGGGCCAAGCCATCCACCACCTGCTGCATGCTCAGGCGCAGCACAGGCAAGGTAAAGACACGACGGTCTTGCTGTAACTGTTCTTTAGGCAGACTTGCGGCATGAATTAAATTGTCCACGCAGCATTTCACTGACATCCACCATGCCACCGCATGCTGTGAAACTGGGCAAGCAAAAGTGCGTTGCTGTGACAGCGTCCAGAACACATCACTCATAAAGGCTGAGAGCAATCCCGATGGCTGCTGTGGTCGTGCCACAATTCCCGGTAAACGTACCGCGACACCATCAATCCAGCCTTTACGGCTAAAATCATCTAGCACAATTTCGCCAAACTGTTTTTGCCCTGCATAAGTCAAATGCGGTTTTAGCGGGGTGTCATCATCAACCTGTTCTGGCAAGTCCGAACCATACACGGCAATGGTGCTGGCAAATACGACGCGCGGACAGTTGCCTTGTTGCTTGAGCTGTTCAAATAAAAACAGCATTGCATCGACATTGACCTTACGGCTGAGTTCATAATTTTGCTCGGCCATACCGCCCGGAATACTGGCTAAATGAAACACCACATCCACAGGTTGTGCCAAGGCTTGCTCAATCAAAGCCGTATCAGAAAAATCACCCTGATAATACGCCACGCGCGGATCGGCACTACGTTCCTGAAACTGTAAGTCCAGCAGACTGAGTCGGCTAAAGTTGGACAGTTCTTGCTGTTGCTCCAGCAAGGCTCTGACCAAGTTCGACCCGACAAAACCATTTGCGCCTGTCACGAGAATGTGCATGTTACACCTCCTGATACGGAACAAATTGGTGGTTAATTTTGCCAAAAATGCTTTGTCCGTCCTGCCCTTTCATTTCAAACTGCAAGCGGTCGCCAAATTTCAAAAATGGCGTTTTTGGCTCACCCAGTTCAATAATTTCGATGGCGCGTTTTTCTGCCAAACATGCTGAACCGACTTCTTTATAGTTCTGATTGGAAAATGTGCCTGAGCCTAAAATTGTGCCGACTTTCAGGTTACGGGTACGTGCCAAATGCATCACCAGTTCAGGGAAAGAAAAACTCATTTCCTCACCATTCGGATGTCCAAACCACTCGCCATTGCACTGAACTTCTAAAGGCAGTTTGATGCGTCCGTCATGCCATGCATCACCCAACTCATCAGGTGTCACTGCAACAGGCGCAAATACGGTACTTGGTTTAGCGCGTAGCGGGCCAAAGCCAATACTGACTTCTTTAAACAGGTGCGCACGCAGGCTAACATCATTCAATAACATAAACAGTTTGATGTGTTTTTCTGCTTGTTCTGCCTGTACGCCCATTGGCACATCATCCAGAATGACAGCGACTTCACCTTCAAAATCAATCTGATGCTCTTCACCCGGCACAGGATAATCATCACAAGCCCCCAAAAAGTCATCGCCCGCACCCTGATAAATAATCGGCACACCTTTGTCTTTTTTGATGTCAAGTTTAAATGCCTGTTCCATCAATGAACCATGATTTAAAAATGCCGAAGCATCTGCCCATTGGTAGGCACGTGGCAAAGGCGCCATGGCTTGAGCAGGATCGAAAGCAAAGGCATCTTGTTCAGTTGCATCATTCAGGGCAGCATATTTTTGTTGCAGCTTTGGCTCGGCTTCATCCCAGTTTTCCAAAGCATCTTGTAAGGTAAGCGCAATGCCTGTTGCCAAAGTCGCGGTTTTTAAATCTTTAGAAACGATGACCAAGCGGCCATCTCGACTACCATCTTTGAGTGTTGCCAATTTCATTTTGCTGTTCCCTCATTGTTCCATAAATCAGGATATTCAATCAGTTCAATCAAATTCCCAGTGTTATCGCGCAAAAATCCCATTGCTGTTCCGCCAATCACTGCTTCAAACAGAATGTCGGCATTTTTTTCTCGAAGCTCGGCAAACGCCTGTTTGGCATCTTGCACCGCAAAGCACAGATGTTTATGCCCGTGGGTTTGCACATCGAGGTTCGGCATACGGCGTTCGTCTGGCAGTGGTTTGGCATTGGGCAATTCAAACAGTTCAATGCGAAAATCACCGCGTTGAATAAAGGCAATCTGTGCAGGAATCTGTTCAATAAATTGCTTTTTTTCCAGTTCAAACCCCAAGTAATCGCAATACCACGCAATACTCTCATCTAGATCGGCTACGCTAATCCCACCATGATGGGGTTTCCACGCAAAAACATCCTTGCTCATCGTGCTGTTTTCCCTATTGTTTTATAAAATCTGCCGCCCACCATCGACGGGAATGATCGCGCCTGTGGTAAAGGTGAGCTGGGTGGCCACAGCAACAACTGCCGCAGCGACTTCTTCAGGTGATGCTAGACGTCCTAGTGGCGTAGACTGGGCTTGCAGGTTACGCCAGTCTTGGTCTAAGCCTTTGACAAACTCGGTATCTGACAGACCTGGGGCAACCGAAACCACACGAATGTTTGGCGCTAATGCCCGTGCTAGTGAAATGGTCAGATTATCCAGTGCCGCTTTCGAAGCGCAGTAGGCAATATTGCTGCCCATCGCAGTACGCGCAGCGATGGAACTGATATTCACAATCAAACCATCATCACTTTGCTGAAGTAGTGGTTGTAAAGCACGCACCACCGCAATCGCCCCACGAACATTGGTGGCAAAAATCGTATCAATCAAAGCATCATCCAGACTGGCAAGATCAGCATGTTCAACAAAGCGCGTGGTGCCTGCACAGTTCACCACCATGTCACAGCGTCCAAAGTGCTGCTGAATTTGGCTTGCCAAATCGGCTAAGGCAGCGCTGTTGGTGACAGGTGCTGCCGCCAACAAATGCCCCTGTTCCACCTCAGGCAAGCTGTCAAGTACTTGTTGGGCTTTCTCGGCAGACTGGTTATACCCCACCACAATGCTTGCGCCCTGTGCTGCCAAAGCCGAACAGATGCTATGCCCCAAGCTGCCTGTCGCACCCGTGACTAAGGCAACTCGACCTGCCAATTTCATGCGCTTGCCTCAACAATCGTAGGCGCTATATGTTCCGTTGCGCTTGGCTTCAAACGACGCACACGGATATCCGCCTGTTCTTTATGTCCAGAGAAATGCTCGAGTGCACAGAGACGTGAACACACTTCACCAATGGCCACGCTGGCTTCATCGGTCAAAATACGTTGATAAGTATGGGTTTTAATAAATTTACCGACCCACAAACCACCTGTGTAACGTCCTGCGCCCATGGTTGGTAAGGTGTGATTTGTCCCAATGACTTTGTCGCCATAGGACACGTTGGTACGGTGTCCCAAGAACAAGCCGCCATAACTGGTCATACGTTCTAAGAACCAGTCAGGGTCTTTGGTCATCACCTGTACATGTTCACTGCAAATACGCTCGGACTCTGCCAGCATTTCTTCATCGGTATCACACAGGATAATTTCGCCATAATCACGCCATGACACGCCGGCAATCGGCGCTGTATCTAAGCGAGCCAAGACTTTTTCAATCGCAGCAGGCAATTCATCTGCAATTTTCTGGCTGGTGGTCACACAGTACGCTGGTGACGTTGGACCATGTTCCGCTTGTCCAAGTAAATCGACTGCGACCAGTTCTGCATCGACCGTGTCATCACAGATCACCATGGTTTCTGTCGGCCCTGCAAACAGGTCAATCCCGACACGACCATAGAGCTGACGTTTCGCTTCGGCAACAAAGGCATTGCCCGGTCCAACAATCATATCCACTGGGGCAATCTGTTCTGTGCCGAGTGCCATGGCTACAATCGCCTGCACCCCGCCCATCACATAAATTTCGTCTGCACCAGCCATCGCCATCGCGGCAATAATTTCAGGGGATGGTTTGCCATCAAATGGTGGCGCACAGGCAATCACACGTTTTACGCCTGCCACTTTTGCCGTCAAGACACTCATATGTGCCGATGCCAGCAATGGATATTTACCACCTGGGATATAACAACCCACCGAATTCACTGGAATATTTTTGTGTCCCAACACCACACCCGGCAAGGTTTCCACTTCTACATCACGCATGGACTGCAACTGGATTTGGGCAAAACGGCGGATTTGGGCCTGAGCAAATTTAATGTCTTCAATCGCTTGTTTCGACAAACTGTCGATGCAGGCTTGAATTTCAGCTTGGCTCAAACGAAAAGTTTCAGGATTCCAGCGGTCAAATTTTTCCGAGTATTCACGTAGCGCTGCTTCACCACGCTGTTCAATCGCCTGAATAATGTCTTCAACCGTCTGACGCACTTGGGTATTGAGCTCTGCTTTCACTTCGGCAGGTTTGCCTTTTTTGAGATGTCGAATCATGTGGATCTACTCCTTTATTTCCAATGTCTTAATTTTTGTCCTGCCACAGGCGAACGGAAAAATGGAATTCGCGTGCCTTGCAAACTGCCTAAATACACGGTTTTTAAATCTGCCCCACCAAAGGTAATACTGGCCATCCACGGCGCGAGTTTGCCGCGCGATGCCTGCATAATTTCGGGGGTTAATGTCTTGGTTTTATAATGCTGATTGAGTCGAGCATTGGCTTCAGGATGGCTGTCATCCAAAATAGTCACGACCTCCTGTTCAGGCGTAATCGCGATTAGTTTGTCCACCATCACCAGAGTTACCCATAAATTCCCATAGACATCAAAAGCAAATCCGTCTGGGAATCCTTCGAGTTCTTCAGGTCCATAAACTTCACGATCAGACAGAGTTGCATCATCAACAACCCGAAAACGGGTAATACGTCGTACATTACTTTCAACCACATATAACCATTCCTCATTGTCATCGAATCGGATTTCATTTGCACCGCCGAGCTGTTCAGCCACCACGCGAATACCATTTTCATCAATCACGCCAATATAGCCATCCAGCTCATCAGAATTGATGGATTCAGTCCACGGCTGCATGGTGGTGGTGACGGTAAACCAGATTCGTCCTTTTGAATCAATTAACGGGAAATTGGTTTTTCCTAAAGGTTGACCATTCAGTTGGTCATAAAGTACTTCTACCTGTGCGGTGTTTTTATGTAACTTTTCAATGCGGTCTAAACCCCAGTTACAAATAATAAAGTCACCTTCATCGGTCATTGCCATGCCATTCGGCAGCGAAGCACCCTGTGCCTTGACATAGCGATCCTCAAAACTGGCATCTTCCTGAACTTCAATTTCAGGAGCGATTAAAGTCTGTTGTCCTTGCGCGTCGATGTGCATCACACCACCGCGAGCATCGGCGACCCAGAGTGAATGATCAGGCTGAGCAATAATGCACTCGGGACGCTGTAAATCCTGACCAATAAATTGAATATCATCTACATTCAGCGTCCAGCTTTTTAAAGGATTTTGTTGCATGCTCATCTCCTTAAATCGGCTGCGAAGTGACTTCAATCATTTTAGCCATCATGCCGGCAAAGTTGGCGTCAGGCGTTGGGCGCTGTTCCCATTCACCAATCTGGATTGACCCTTCATTGATAAATTTGCAGCGCTGATAACGACGTTCCATAAAGCCATCCAGTACATGCTGCACATCAGGTGCGGAGGCTGCCAATTCACCCAGAACCACGGCATCTTCAACGGCTTGTGCTGCACCCTGCCCCATATGTGGTGTGGTGGCATGTGCTGCATCGCCAATCAACAGCACGCGTCCGTTGTACCACGGTGCAGGCATCAAGATTGCTTCCAGCGGGCGATAAACTACTTGGCTTGGGTCAGTAATTTGCTGTTTTAATTCAGGAATCAAGCCCCCAAAACCATCCAGACGTTTCTGGAATTCTTCAGCAAGGCTGTTTGGATCAAAGAATGGATTACCAGGTTCTTCCCATACCGCCAAAATATATAAGCTGTCTTCGGTCAATGGGGTATAGCCGACTTTCCCACCCGACTTGCCTTCAAACATGTGCGAATACAGTAAGTCTTTTGGTCGTGGCAGGTTATAGCGCCATACGCCTTGTCCTGTAAATTTTGGCTTATACTGTTCGCCAAATACCTGACTGCGGACTTTGGAATACACGCCATCTGCACCGACCACCAAGTCATAACTGTCTTGCGTACCATCGGTGAAACTCACAGTGGCCTGTTCAGCGGTTTGCTCAATCTCGTCAAAGGTCAAACCTAATTTGAGATTCACACCTTCGCTTTGAATCGCATCTAAGAGCACTTTATGTAAGGCTGGTCGGGTCAGACCTAAATTGGCAGGATATTGTTCACCCGCAAGCTGTGCACCACTCAATTCCGCTTTGACTTCACCATCAATATTACAGATACGTAAACCCTGATAAGGGAAGCCAGCTTGAACCGCTTCATCAGCAATCCCTAGTGCAGCCATAGCACGAATGAAGTTTGCCTGAACCACAATGCCGACATGATAAACTTTAGGTTCAGCATTGATTTCAATGACGTCGACCTGAGCAACTCCTGCTTTTCGTAGTGCAATTGCAGTGGATAAACCACCTATTCCACCGCCAACGATTAATACTTTTTTTAGTGCACTCATGATTTTTCTACACTCCATGTTCCATTTAGAATCGGCAATTGGACACGCAACTCCTTGTTCCAAATGGCTGTTTCTGTATTGGCAAAATCGAGAGGATTAAATCCAATCGCTTTGCGCTGTTCCATGAAGCTAAAATACATGCTGCATAATCATTCATAAAATTTATTATTTAGATTGCTTGTATCCACACAACAAATACATAGATGTGATTGAATGATTGCCTTGAATTATTTTTATAAAAATAAACCTCTACCATCAGAAAACTCAGTATCTGAAGTAGCAGGTTTGAGAAAGATTTGAATAAAATTGACTGATTAATTTTATTATTTTTAATAACGTATAAAATTTATTCTAAAAATACATATCAACCTATTGGGCGTCGTATTCAGCTCGACAAGCTTTTATTTGTGCTTCATGCACTTCTAGCCAGCCAATTAATCGATTCAGTTCCTGTACCATCGCCTGCCCCAACTCAGTCAAACCATACTCCACCTGAGGCGGCACCGTCGGAATCACGGTGCGCTGAATAAAACCATCACGCTCACAGGCACGCAACTTTAAGGTCAAAATACGCTGTGATACAGGCGAGTCTGCCATCGAGTTAATCTCTTTGAGTAACTGGGTATAACGTAAAATTCCCGTACGTAAAATCATTAAAATCAACGGTGTCCAGCGGTCACCTAAACGGCTCATGGTTTCACGAACTGGACCATGCGGGTCGTTACCTTGCTGCACACGTTTACGAAATTCTTCTAGCTCAATCTGCTGTTGTGATTGCAACCCATGCATTGTGGCAACTTCCTTTAAAAAACATCTTACATAACGAACATTTATGTAACTAGCATACAAAAAAGTGCTGTCTTCCGCATCCGATTTTTTGTCTTTATGCTTAGCCCCAATCACAGCTTAAAACGAAAAAAGGAAAGGAGTGACATGATGTCTCAATATGATGTAATTGTGATTGGCGCTGGACATAACGGATTAACTGCCGCTTCCTATTTAGCGAAAGCAGGAAAGAAAGTCCTAATTTTAGAGCGAAAATCTTATGTGGGTGGTGGTGTATCGACGCGTGAACTAAATACCCCAGGCTTCTGGCATGATGAACACTCTAGCGTACATATCATGATTCAAGGCAACCCAATGATCCGTCAGGACGAACTCGGTTTATTTTCCAAATTTGGCTTGAAGTACAATTATTCAGACGTGCCATATGCCTCAGTTTACGATGATGGCAGTTCGATTATTTGCTACAAAGATTTGGATAAAGCCTGCGAATCAATTGCTCAAATCTCTCCGAAAGATGCTGAAACCTATCGTAAGTTAGCACAAAAAGCGGCTTCATTATTGCCGATGTTTCTGTCAGGTTTTTATTCACCGCCCCTCCCGATGGGTGCGATGGTCGCCATGCTCGACCAGAGTGAAGAAGGTCGCGAAATGTTTGACTACATGCAGCGCAGCACCTATGAAATCGTCAACCGCCTGTTTGTACATGACAAAGTCAAAGTGCATTTGCTGCGGGTATTGGCTGAAAACCTGCAATTGCCTGACGAACTCGGCACAGGCATGGGACTGTTTGTCTTTGTTGGCATCATGCATACCTATGGCGTTTCGCAACCAGTAGGTGGCAGTGGCAAATTGTCTGAAGCCTTGGAGCGCTGTTTTAAACATTATGGCGGTGAAGTTCGTCTAGATGCTGAAGTGAAAAAAGTCCTGACCTCCAACGGCAAAGCGGTTGGCGTGGAAATGCGTGATGGCGAAAAAATTTATGCCAAAGATGGTGTGATTGGCGCGCTGCATCCACATGTCATTGATCGCTTTATCGATGGGCTAGATGAAAACGTGGTACGTCGCGCCAAAAATGCCTCACTTGCGCCATTTAGCTTGTTCGTCAGTCACTATGACTTGCACAACCCTGCCGAGTTTTACGCACATAAAGATGTCAGCAAAGGCACCATGCTGACTATGCTCAGCACAGAAAACCTGTCTGAACTGATGGATGACTTCGACGAACTGCGTCGCGGTAAAGTCTCAAAACGTCGCTTGGTGGCAGGGGGTGATGAAAGCCTGAATGATCCGACGCGTGTCCCTGCGGGCAAAGGTATGTTCCACGGCATTACTTTCGCTCCGTATGATCTTGCCGAAGGTGGTTCAGCGCGTTGGGATGAATACAAGGAAGAATTTGGTGAACTCAGTCTGGCGGCTTATCGCAAATATGTGAAGAACCTGACTTCGGACAACATTATTGCGCGTAGCTTCCATTCCCCACTAGATCTGGAACGCAGCTCACCAAATTCTATGGTTCGCGGTGATGTACATGGTGTAGCCCCTTATTTTTACCAATGTTTCGCACATCGTCCAACTCCTGACTTAGGCCGCTTAACCGTGCCTGGTCTCGATAACATGTATCTAGTTGGTCCATTCATGCACCCAGGCGGTGGCGTATTTGGTGCAGGCCGTGCAACAGCCATCAAAATGTTTGATGACATGAATATTGATTTCGACAAAGTAGTAGGAAACTAATTATGAAAGTCTATGGAAATGACAATAGCGAACTGATGAATGTCAGCACCATTGAACGTAATGGCAACGAGCTGATTTTAAAAGGCAAGATTTTTGGCGCAATGCCGATGACGGCAAAACTCAGACCTGAGGAGGCTCGTGCTGCGCTAAAGCTCCTCAATTTTAAAACGGTTTTATTTTTAATTACCTTACTGTTTCGTGCTTCAGTTGGACGCAAGAAATAGCATCCATACCATTTTCTTCATCCTCGCTCATTCATTCCGATCCAAGGATCGGGATGAATCATCCAAAACAATAAATCCGCATAAATTGACATGATGTCAAAACAACACCACCAAGCATGGAACATTGCACATGGATCAACAGTATTTTCTAAACAATTATATCGGTAAATTTAATCAGCAAGACCATTCAGGTTTTGAAGAGTTTTTTGCCCCCAATATCAAAATGTTTAATGGCGGTCTAATTTTTGAAGGTGTCGAAGCCGTCAAAGAACATTACCGCCAGATCTGGAGCGTGATGAAGGAAACGCTCAACGTCAAAGAATATTTACCCGTCAATGACAACCGTCTGGTGATTGAGCTTCACACGCATTTTGATGTTCCAGAAGATAAAACTGAAACGCCATTTGGTGAAATCAAACAGGGACAACAGTTCGATTTTCACGGCTTAATTCTTTATAAAATCGATGAAAATCAGAAATTTTATGAAGTCCATGTGTCTTATTTTAATTTCATCAAAACCGATGCCGATGGCACAAAAACCAATATTGGCATGCCCCATTAAGCCGATTACACCCTAAACAAGGATATGTTCGAAACGGTGAGACAGGACGCGATACCATTTATTTTTCTGCCTTATCAAGATCAGAACAATACGCCCTTTCTCACATCTGTTGAAGATCGAGGGAATTATGAATCAAGGAAAAACGACCATTGAAAAAGTGGTTGGGATTAAGTCTGGCTTTACCACACTGCTGTTATTGCTATTTGTCTGCTTGTCGCCGATGGCAGCCATTGTCATGGCACCCAGCCTCCCTAAAATTCAGCAACACTTTGCCCATGTACCGCATATTGAGTATTTAACTCCGATTGCTCTAACCATTCCGGGTTTAGTCATGGCGATTGTTAGCCCGCTGGTTGGATTCCTCACAGACAAGTTTGGTCGTAAAAAATTACTCATCCTTTCCACCGTGGCTTATGGCATGGTGGGAATAGCTCCCATGTTCTTAGATAATTTTTATTTTCTTCTGAGCTCTCGTGTCATTTTAGGTGTATTTGAGGCTGTTGTACTTACAGTAAGTACCACACTAATTGGTGACTATTATTCCCCAACGTTGAGACAACGTTATTTGGCATTACAAGTGACTGCTGCATCAACTTCTGCAATTTTCTTTTTTGCACTTGGTGGATATTTAGGTGGAATTAGCTGGCGCCTTGCATTTATTGTCTATGCAGTACCTTTAATTTTTGCTGTTCTTGGTCAAATTCTTTTATGGGAACCGAAAGTCAAAAACAGTAATCATGACTATCTCAATGCGGAAAGTACTGATGAAACAATCACGTTCCGTCCTAATTTTATGCTAGGTATCTGGATCACAGCTTTTATTGCTGCCGTGACCTTCATGATTTTACAAATTCAAATTCCGTATTTATTAAATGCAATTGGTGAAAGTTCACCCAAAACGGCTGGTAATATTGCAGCACTTTCAACCGTATTTGTAGTTTTAGGTACGCTTACCGTGCAATACATGATAAAAAAATCAACGCCAATTTCTCTCAACCTATTGATTGGATTTGGTCTAATTGGTTTTAGTTTTATTTTATTGTCCAATGCTCAAAGTGCAAATGAAGTTTTAATTTATGCCATCATTAATAGCTTCGGTTCGGGAATTTTATTGCCATCAGTTACCTTTTGGAATATGCGCCATTTACCTCAAGCCAAACGCGGTCTGGGCACAGGAATATGGAACAGTTTTTATAATTTTGGGATGTTTTTTAGCCCAATATTAATTGTATATTTCAATGGTTTTACAGGTAGCTTACAACATACATTGGCTCAACTTGGTCCGTTACTGCTTGCCTTTGCAGTATTTTGTATTGCTTTCGATGTACTGCGTTGTTTTATTTTGAAAGCAAAAACAACAGCTTATTAATTCATTAATAAATATTCAAAAGGGTTAAAACCAACCCTTTTGAACTCAGATTACACAACTAATTTTTCAGCGACATCTATTACCAGTTTACGGAACCACTTTAAACCTGCATCATTTTCCTGGTACTTGTTCCATTGCATACAGATTTTAATTTTCGGAGCTTCCCATGGCAGTGGAGCCACATAAATTGGTAAATA
Source organism: Acinetobacter sp. WU_MDCI_Abxd143 (assembly GCF_025514195.1). Taxonomy (NCBI): domain Bacteria; kingdom Pseudomonadati; phylum Pseudomonadota; class Gammaproteobacteria; order Moraxellales; family Moraxellaceae; genus Acinetobacter; species Acinetobacter sp. WU_MDCI_Abxd143. Next base: position 12,247 of record NZ_JAHPTH010000017.1, on the reverse strand, counting down.
TTCTGCGCATTCTAACGCCAGCTTTTTATGCATAATCGCAATATAAGGTGTACCAATCACAAATTGCGGCACACTAGTAAAATTTGTCGCAATATATGCCACGTTACGTTTAATATCTAGATTTCGAATTAACCAATCGTCAATCATCGGTGTCTTATTAATTGCCCCCAAGCGCACAACAACATGCTCAGCCTGTGTATAATCTTCTAAAGTTAACTGTTTTCCTTTTAAAGAATTTTGCTCCCACATTACACAGACGAATTCATCTTCAAAAATATCTAGACTTGGATGTTCATCTAAAATACTTAAACTGGGCAAAAGTAAAATATCAACTTTCCCACGTTCAATTTGCTTTTCCGCTTCAGTGGATGGCATTAGTTGTTCAATTGAACATTGCGGAGCCAAACGATAAAGCAATTGATTTAATCGAGGCAATAAAACATTTCCAGTATAGTCAGATGCCATAACCGTGAACTTTCGTTTTGCTGTTGATGGATCAAATTTATTTTTATTATTCAATACAGTACGCATTTGAATTAATAAATCACCTACAGGTTTAGCCAGATTTTCACCCATTGGAGTTAATACCATACTGCGCCCAACCTGAACTAAAAGATCATCTTCAAAATAATCTCTTAATCGAGCTAATGCAGCACTGGTTGCTGGTTGACTTAAAAATAATTTTTCACCAGCCCGAGTAATATTTTTTTCCGTTAACAAAATATCTAGTGCAACTAATAAATTCAAATCCAATCCATCAAATCTCAACTAAATCTCCTTGTAAAAATTTGATAACTATGAAAATCATACAATTCAGTGTATCAAAAATATACTGAAAATATTAATGATTTCGTAAAAATAATAGTCTGCCTCTTTTTCAAATCTAATGTTCCGAAACCATCAACATCTAAACAATTTTTAGTAATAAAATTCTCTTTAGTCAGAAATTTGTTTTATTTTTATGCTTGAATTCCACAACAAGGTAATCACCATCTAAATTAGATTAAAAATATTTTACGGAAAAATACCATCAAAATTGATCATTTCATGTTCTATGTAAATCTTTAGTTTTTATAGGTCGTCTGTTATTTTCAATTCAAATAAAGGTATTTGGTAACCTCATTATTTCTTTGTGTACCTACCAATTATTTGAGTTAATTTATTTCAAAATTTAAGAGCCTAACCATTTGTAGATTAGGCTCTTAAAATTACAGATATAAAGTCAAATCAAAACAATAACAACAACACTAATTTATTCTGCATCGGCTCCACCACCTAGAACTTTATAGAGTGTCACTCTATTGGTTTGCTCTTCCAATAAAAGTGTTACTAATGACTGTTGAGCAGAATAATAGGTTCGCTGAGCCGTCAATACGTTCAAGTAGCTGGCTTGACCTTCTTTATACAATGCATTCGACAATTCAAAACTACGTTTAGATGACCGAACTAAATCCTTCTGTGCCGTCAATTGCTCATCAATAAACTGACGAGTAACCAAGGCATCTTTCGCATCAGAGAAAGCAGATTGAATAGCTTTCTCATATTGTGCAATATAGATGTTCTTTTGGATTTTCGCTGAATCTAAACTGGCTTTGAGTTCGCCCGCTTGAAAAATTGGCAAACTAATGGTTGGAATAAATGACCATGTTTGAGCACCTGCACTGAATAAATTATCTAAAGCATTACTACTTCGCCCAGCTGTTGCCGTTAATGAAATTGTAGGAAAAAAAGCAGCTCTTGCCGCACCAATGTCAGCATTAGCCGCTTTTAAGGTATGTTCAGCATATAAGACATCGGGGTGATTTAATAAAACCTCAGAGGAAAGATTATTTTGAATTTCAGCCAATTGTATCGAGTCAATCTCTAAAGTTTGAGCAGGTAATAAGTCCTCAGGTACTTTGGTTCCAACGATCAAATCTAATGCATTTTTTGACTGTGCTAATAACTTTTTATAGCTCGCAATATCTGCTCGTGCACTGTCAACACTGGTCTTGATTTCTTCATAATCCAATGCAGATGAAATGCCAGCTTTGTACTTCGCATAAGTTAAGCTGAGTGTTTTCTCTTGACTTGTTAAAGTTTGCTGAGCAATCTGTAACTGTTGTTGATACGAAGCCACTGTCAGCCAATCACCAGCTACCTCAGCAATTAAACTCATACGAGAACTGCGCTGAGTTTCTTCAGTCGCAAAATATGTTTCTAAAGCTTCACGACTTAGACTTTGAATACGCCCAAATAAATCTAACTCCCAACTGGTAAAACCAACAGATACGCTTGTACTTCGAGAAACCTGCGTTGTATCAGAGCTTGTCCCCGACCGTTGCGCTGTTTGTGATACAGATGAACTCACACTTGGAAATAAATCAGCTTGTTGAATACGATAAGTTGCGCGTGCTTTATCAATATTAAGCATGGCTACACGTAAATCACGGTTATTTTGTAAAGCCAAAGTAATAACATTCTGCAAACGCGGATCAATAAAGATCTCTTTCCAATCAATGGCACTTACTGCAATTTGTGCTGATTGAACTCCTGAATTATTCAGTGAATGTTCAACTGGTAATGTAGGTCGTTGGTACTGTGGGTCTAAACTCATACAACCCACGAGAGTACTCATACATGTGACCAGTACTACAAATTTATACATTGTTCGCATCATGTATTCTCCTGAGATTGTTTAAGTCCTTTCTTTTTTGAAAAAACACTACGGATCAGTACATAAAATAATGGAACAAAGAAAATACCAAATACGGTCGAAATCAGCGTCCCGCCAAATACGCCTGTTCCAAGCGAATGTCGTCCACCAGAACCAGCACCCGTACTCACAACTAAAGGTAATACTCCTAGTAAGAATGCAAAGGACGTCATCAAAATTGGGCGTAGGCGCATTTTAGCTGCATGGAGAGTAGCTTTAAGTAAAGTTTCGCCTTTTTCTTCAAGCTCTTTTGCAAACTCTACAATCAAAATAGCATTTTTGGCTGAAAGTCCGATGGTGGTGAGTAAACCAACTTGAAAGTAAACATCATTCGATAAGCCACGAATACTGGTAAAAGCCAGTGCTCCCAATACACCAATCGGGACAGCAAGCAATACTGAAAATGGAATTGACCAGCTTTCATACAGTGCCGCTAAGCATAAGAACACAAACAAAATAGAAATTGCATATAGTAATGGCGCCATACTACCTGACTGTTGCTCTTGATAAGATAGACCAGACCAAGCGTATCCAAAGCCATTCGGTAGCTGTTGTACTAGCTTTTGCATTTCAGCCATTGCCGTTCCAGAACTTACACCATCTGCAGCCTGACCACTAATTTCCATTGACGCTGTACCATTAAAACGTGCTAGTGTCGCAGGTGAGAAATTCCATCCACTTTGTGTAAATGCTGAAAATGGAACCATTTCATTATCGTCATTACGGACAAACCAACGATTAATATCTGTTGGTACCATCCGTGAAGAGGCTTCACCTTGTACATATACTTTTTTAATACGTCCATTGTAAATAAAATCATTCACATAGCTACTACCCAAAGCTGTCGCTAATACTGCATCAATATCACTCTGGCTAACTTGTAAAGCACCTGCTTTCGAGTCATTGATTTTTAATGCAAACGTTGGGGCATCTTCTAAGCTACCATAGCGAACTGATGTCAGATTTTTATTTTGCTGTGCTAATTGCAAGAGCTTATCTTTTGCTTCCACTAGTGCATCATGACCTGCACCACCTAAATCGGTTAACTCCATAGTAAAACCTGAACCTTGACCTAACCCAGGAATACCCGACGGTGCCATAGCAAAAATCTGAGCATCTTTAAACTGATTAGCCATGTTTTGAGTAATTCGATTACCCACATCTGTCGCACTGGATGAACGTTCATCCCAGTCTTTCAGTTTAATAAAGCCCATACCTGAGTTCTGCCCACTTCCTCCAGTACTAAAACCAGCAACACTCATGATGGACTCTACTTCAGGTTGCTTTTGTACATACTCGGCAACTTTATCCATCACTTGTACAGTTTCTTGCTGCGTGGCACCTGATGGCAATTTCATCGACACCATTAACATCCCCTGATCCTCTTCAGGTAAAAATGAAGTCGGTAATTTCCAAAACAACGCACCAATCGCAACAATAATGGCAAAATATACAGCTACACCCATGCGTTTATGCGCAATCACCCACTGTACACCGCGATGATAACGCTCAGTATTCACATTAAATTTTTGGTTAAACCAATCAAAGAAACGAGTCAAAAAGTTACGTTTCTTTGATTCACTATGTTGATCTAATGGTTTGAGTAAAGTGGCACATAAAGCTGGGGTAATCGTTAAAGCAACAATCACTGATAAAATCATGGCTGATGCAATCGTGATAGAGAACTGGCGATAAATTTGCCCAGTCGAACCGCTAAAGAAGGCCATCGGAATAAATACAGCCGTCAAGACCAGAACAATACCAATCAATGCCCCAGTGATTTGTTTCATTGACTTTTCTGCAGCCGCTTTCGGATCTAAACCTTCTTCTGCCATGATTCGTTCTACATTTTCAACGACAACAATAGCATCATCAACCAAAAGCCCGATGGCCAAGACCATGGCAAACATTGATAAGGTATTGATTGAATAGCCCAGTACTGCAAGCACTCCAAAAGTTCCCATCAATACCACAGGCACAGCGACGGCAGGAATTAAAGTAATTCGCCAATTTTGTAAAAACAAATACATAATTAAGACCACTAAAATAATGGCTTCAAATAATGTTTTTACAACTTCTTCAATCGAGATTTTGACAAATGGAGCAGTACTATAAGCAACCTTGTAGTTGACCCCTGACGGGAAAAATGCTTTAAGTTCTTTCAGCTTGGCATCAACAGCCGCTGAAACATCTAGGGCGTTCGCACCAGAAGCGAGCTCAATCCCCATACCTGCAGCATTACGACCATTGAACTTACTTAAAGCAGAGTAATCTTCACTGCCAATCTCTACTGTCGCCACATCAGCTAATTTAACTTCTGAACCACTTTCATCTGATTTCAAAATAATATTTTTAAATTGGTCAACCGTTTTTAAGCGACTTCGTGCAGTTACTGTTGCACTTAATTCTTGACCCTCTACAGCGGGTAATGCACCTAAAGATCCTGCTGCGACATCACTATTTTGAGTTTCAATTGCTGAAATGATATCACTCGGCATCAGTGAATATGTTTTTAGCTTTTCAGGATCAAGCCAAATCCGCATTGAATATTCAGATCCCATCACCTGAACATTCCCCACCCCATTCACACGGCTAATTTGGTCTTTTACACTAGAAACCATATAGTCAGCTAAATCGGTACCCGTCATGCTGCCATCTTCAGATATAAAACTGAGCACCATGAAAATACTGCCCGATGACTTCGTAACGGTCACCCCATTACTTTGTACTGACTCTGGTAAAGAGGACTGTGCTTGTTGCAATTTATTTTGCACTTGGACTTGGGCTGTATCAGGGTCTGTACCTGATGCAAAAGTCAACGTGATTTGTGAACTTCCTGAGGATGAGCTACTTGATGACATATATAATAAGTTATCAAGCCCTGTCATACTTTGTTCAATCACCTGAGTTACTGAGTTTTCAGTTGTCTCGGCCGAAGCACCCGTATACGTTGCATTAATACTAACTGAAGGTGGAGCGATATCTGGATACTGCTCAATCGGCAAGGTGAATATAGACAATGCACCTGCTAATGTAATTACAATCGCTATCACCCATGCAAAGATAGGTCGATTGATAAAAAAACTTGCCATTATTTTACCTATCTTTACTGAGTTTTAGTTGATGGAGTCATGTTTGCTTTTACTTCTTGTCCAGCAGATACCGTACTGGCACCTTCAACGATCAGCTTCTCACCTGCTTTCAGTCCTGCGGTAACCACCCACTGATTACCTTTGGTTTCTGCAGTTTGAATCACCCTTTCAACAACCTTGTTATCATTACCTACTAGTTTTACAACTGGATCACCCTTATGATTCCGTGTTACGACTTTTTGTGGAATCAATATTGCCTGATGGTTTACAGCTAGTGGTAATTCAGCTTTTACATATGCGCCAGGTAATAATAAGTATTGTGGATTTGGAACCAATGCTCTTAATTTGACACTTCCAGTGCCTGTATCAACTGAGGTCCCTACAAACTCAAGCGTTCCAGATTCTTTATATGTCGTCCCATCTTCCAGAATTATGTGTACAGGAATTTTCCCATCTATTGATTTCAAGGTACCGCTTTCAATTTGTTTTCGTAAATTTAACAACTCAGCACTGGAAAGTGTGATATCGACATATATTGGATTTAACTGCTGAATTGTTGTAAGCGCTGTGGTTTGCTCTGCTGTAACAAGTGCGCCTGGTGTATACGTTGAAGTTGAAATACGACCTGAAATTGGAGCACGTATAGTGGTATAACCTAAATTAATTTTTGCAGTGTTAAGATCTGCTTTCGCAGAAATTACAGCGGCTTCACTTTGTTTTAATGTTACATCAGCATCAATCGCATCTTGCTTACTCACTGCTTCAATATTTAACAAGTTTTTATAACTTTGTGCTTTAGGTCTAGCAGCCAGTACAGCAGCTTCTGCTTCTACCAATGCCCCCCGCGCATTTTCATAGGCAGCTTGGTACAACTTTGAATCTAATGTATATAAAACCTGACCAGCTTTTACCTCATCACCCTCTTTAAACATTCTTTTTTCGATAATTCCACTGACTTGTGGGCGAACATCTGAAACCATATAGGCTGTCGTTCGACCAGCCAAGGTATGATTCATCTCTATTGATTGGGGCTGTATTAACCTGACATTAACTTCTGTGGCTTGCGTTTTAGGTTCAGCAGGCTGATCTTCCGTACAGCCTGAAATAGTGGCAAAACAACATAGCATTATTGCTGTGAGGTACGTCATTTTAAGACGAGGAGATAGAGTCATAATTCACTCATTTTGTGGAGTTTAAATATTTTTTTTGCATTTAACAGATGAAGGACTAAGCGATTTAACAATCGCCAGCTCATTCATCAGGCGTTTTAAACATTGAGTCAAAGGTGCGTAATAAGGTAAGGTAAAATTTTTCAAGAATTTTCTTATCAACGTTATTTGAATACCCTTTAGCTGTTCTCAAAATCGTACCATCCGAAATAGTTGCAATAACTTCTGCTATTGCTCGTATTTCTGACTCAGATGCCTGTGGATAGCGATTTTTTAATATATCTAAACCTTTATACATTAATTCTTTTTCTGCTTGATCAACCAATTCCGAGTTTTTCTGATTTCGATCTAAGTTTAAAATCTCATAAAGTAAATAAAGTTCACTTTTTTCCATCTGATGCGGATAACCTTGAGCCAGATCGTAAGAAATACTTTCAATCATATTTTGTGAGTGTAAATCTGAGTTTTTCACCCTTTTATCAGCAATTCTTTTTATTAGATTCTGAATAATTTCATCTTTATCTTTAAAACATCTATAAATTTGTCCAGGTCCTAGCTGACATGCTTTTGCTATATCACTAATCGCAACATTATCTAAACCATTCTTCATGACCAAAACAAGTGCTTGATCAATAATACGCTGTCTTCTATCTTGCTGACTTTCATGTGAAAGTTTTGATTCTTGACTATACACTGTGAACACTTAATAATTTGAGAATTAACATTCTCAAGTTACCTGTGAAATATTAGCTCATCATGGTTTTCACTTTTCTTATTTGTCACTGTATGTATATTTTTGTAAATATCTCAGAGTGAATTACGTTTTTAATGGCACTGTTGCAAATAGAAATTTGAGTCGATGAAGTTCCCTTTAAAAAGTGCTTAGAGACCGAAAACCCTGTTGATTAGACACACTTCACCCAGAGGCTGACAATAATAAAATGATGAAGCTTGTCCTTTACGCAGTGCACGCATGACTTCAATCCCTTTAATTGTGGCATAAGCCGTTTTCATAGATTTGAATCCTAACGTGGCCCTGATGATCCGCTTTAACTTACCATGATCACATTCGATCACGTTATTTTTGTACTTAACCTGCCTGTGCTCAATGTCTGGTGGACATTTTCCTTCCTGTTTTAACCGTAATAAAGCACCTCCATATGTGGGTGCTTTATCCGTATTGATCACTTGTGGAATTTGCCACTTTTTCACATTATTTAAGATTTTTCCAAGAAAACAATATGCTGATTTGGTATTACGTCTAGAAGAAAGATAAAAATCAATCGTATAGCCACGTTGATCGACTGCACGATACAGATAAGACCATTGTCCATTTACTTTTACATAAGTTTCATCAATATGCCATGAGCTCAGATCTGTAGGATTACGCCAATACCAGCGTAAGCGTTTTTCTATTTCAGGGGCGTAGCGCTGAACCCAGCGGTAAATAGTCGTGTGATCAACATTCACACCACGTTCGGCAAGCATTTCCTGAAGTTCACGATAGCTGATGCCATATTTACAATACCAGCGCACAGCCCAAAGAATGATTTCGCCCTGAAAATGTCGACCATGGAAAGGATTCATATGCTGCACCTTTAGCTAAAACAGTCTTCAGCTTACCATTCGTGGTTATTTGCAACAGTGCCAAAATTACTGCCACACTGCTGGAACCTTAGCCGAATTAAGAAATATCCCCCTTTAAAAAGGAGGATATTGTTAAATTATTTACTTAATATTTCTTTTAATTCATCTGCACTATATGTCGATAAATTTTCTATAGCTGCTCGAACAATACTTGAACGATTTATTCTTGCATTTTGCCCTTTTACAACCAGCTCATCAATTAGTTTACTAATATCTTCATTTAGAGAAAAAGTGTAACGAATAAATTTTTTTTCACTTGATTCTAAAGCCTTTACTCTCTTTTCTGCACCAGATATAAATGCATCTAACATTTTATCTTGTTCTGTAGGTTCAGTTTTTTTGTTGAGCCCAGTTAAACCAGCCATAGTTATACTCCTAAAAATTCTATTGCAATACTTTCAATTTCAGCTTTCGCTTTAGGATCACTATTTACTTCAAAAACTGAAAGCCCATTTTCATCTGCATCATCATAGACATTTCGATTTGTTGTGATTGAATTCAATGCATCAATACCAAATGATTTGCATGCCTCTTTTGCATCTAAAATTCTTTGAACTTGAGAAGGAAGAGTTGGACACTGAGTAATAATTGCTCTCGCTTTCAGATTCGGATTTACTGTTTTTGCTAATTTTAAAACTTGTTCCATATGATTTAAAGTTTTTAGATCTCTTCGTTTTGGTCTAAACGGCAATAACATATGTGTAGCTATAGTCATTGCTGAACGTAATGCTTCAGAATCCTGTCCACCTGCATCAATAATAATATCTTGGTATCTTTTGTCTAAATCTTTTAAAACTGAACGTATATTTCCTGATGCTTGTACTGATGGAATATTATTTAATTCATCATTTTCATCTCTTTCTTTAACCCAATCAGTTGTTGTTCCTTGAGGGTCAGCATCTAATAAGAGGACGTCTCTTTGACTTTGTTGTAAGTAGACTGCAAGATTTTGAGCTAAACAGCTTTTACCAGCACCGCCTTTTTCACCACCAACTAAGATAATCATAATTTATGTAAGTTACGTAAGTTTGTTTGTGTATAATTTAAAGGTGATTTATGAAGTAATCAACTATCATGAAAAAAAAATTAAAAAAAAAGTTATCCACAAAATAATAAGCTTTTTGAATTTATATATATTTATTTAAATTTATTATTTATATATCTGTTCAAAGCTTGGCTAGTAAAGGGATACAGGAAGTATATGTTGACAAATTCCTACCAATAAGTTGACTTTTTCCTGTTTCTAAGTTGACAAATTCCTACCAATAAGTTGACTTTTTCCTGTTTCTAAGTTGACAAATTCTGTGCATAAGTTGACAAATTCTGTGCATAAGTGGACAAATTCTGTGCATAAGTGGACAAATTCTTTTATTAAAAATACTTTCATTTGTGGACATTAAGTAGTATTGTCAATATATCTATTTATAACATTTTCCTTAATATATCTCCCTATGAGTAACATAGTATATAAAGATAATAATTTGGTTGAAGCATCGTATTCACTAAATCTATCTGAGCAAAGGCTAATATTAATTGCGATCATAGCTGCTCGAGAAATTGAGAAAGAACTTACTTCGGATACTATACTTACGATTCATGCTTCTGAATACATGAAACAGTTTAATTTAGGACGTCAAGCATCCTATGAAGCGTTGCAATCAGCATGTGATAATCTTTTTGAACGACATTTGAATTATAAAGCAATAGATCCTGTAACTGGAAAAATAGGAATTTACAAAAGTAGGTGGGTTTCAAAAGTGGGTTATGTTAAGGAAGAAGGATGCGTCCAACTAATTTTTGCACCAGATATTATCCCCTTATTTGTAAAACTTGAAGAAAAATTCACAAGATATGAACTTAAACAAATCTCACCACTTACAAGCATTTATGCAATTCGCCTGTATGAGTTACTCATACGTTGGAGATCAACTGGTAAGTTATATATTTCTATAGATGAGCTTAGATCAAAACTCGGATTGATAGAAGATGAATATAAAAAGATGGGAGACTTTAAGAAAAGGGTTCTTACAGTAGCTTTAAATCAAATTAACAAATTTACGGATATTACAGTTTCTTATATACAAAAAAAGGAGGGAAGAAATATTTCAGAATTACACTTCATGTTTGAAGAAAAAGAACAGGATAAAAGGAGCACAAGTGTTTCTTTAGAGCCAACTTATAAATTGACAGCTAAGCAATGTATATTTTTTGCTAAAAAGCTATGTGATATCACTAACTATCCAAAATTTGGTAATGATTTCGCACATCGTGGAGAGACTCTAGAAGACTTTCAGGAAAGGATATCAAGTGATCTTCTTGATAGCGATAATGTTAGAAAGTATTTTTCTTATTTGTTAGAAGTTGGTTATGCTCCTAAATACAAGAAGTAACCCTTTAGTTGATAGTCATTTTAAACAAAATATCAGGCCTTATCATACTAGGGCGTGTCCTCATTTGAAGAATTGTTTTTAAATACTTAAAATCCTCCTTTAAGCTCTTTTCATTTCTATATTTTTCCAATGGCACGTACTCTACTCACCGATGATATTTGGCAGCAAATTCAAGATACTATGCGATTACACGGTTGTTACTGTTCAAAAAACAGTAGAAATATCATGGAAGCTATCTTATGGAAACTACGTACGGGTGCGACATGGCGTGATATTCCTCAAGAACTTTGCCCTTGGCAAACTGCCTACAATCGCTTTAATCGCTGGACAAGTAAGGGATTATGGGATAAATTTTTTTTAGATTACGAGGCATTCTGGATCAGGAATGGGTATTCATTGATGGAAGCTACATACGCGTGCATCAACATGCAAGTGGAGCTCGGCATGGTTTCGAAAGAGCAATTGGACAATCACGCAGTGGAGGAACAACAAAAATACATCTTGCAACCGACGCGAATGGATTACCGATTGATTTTAAAATCACTGGGGGTGATGTCCACGACAGTCAAGTTGCAAAACAACTGATTGATATTGTAGGCGAGGCAACTTATCTCATAGCTGACAAGGGGTATGATGCTGAGCACATTAGAATATGTGCCAAGAACAAGAATATGATACCCATTATTCCATTGAGATCAAACAGTAAGAGATCGAATAAGGAATTTGATAAATATCTATATAAATTAAGACATTTAGTTGAAAATGCTTTTGCAAGATTAAAACATTTCCGTGCTATTGCAACTCGATTTGATAAACTGGCACGCAATTATAAATCTATGATCCGTATAGCCTGCATATTTATTTGCTGCAAAGCCAAATGAGGACACGCCCTAAGTTTTTGAATAAGATTACTTTCATATGATTTTAATATGAATCATCATAAGTTACATAACTTATGATGGTTAAGTAACCACCTATCCTCCCTTTATAATTTGTTGCTGCAGTCATCATCACCGTTGGAATAAGTAGACAAATTCCTGACACGGAATACTATAACTGAGGTCACCTAAATAGCATACATAAGTTATGTAGGTTACGCCACTTAAATAAGTTAAGGCTGCAATCCGCATCATCGTTGGAATAAGTGGACAAATTCCTGACAAGGAAATTGCAGCGAGATTGGCTAAAGTTACTGCGCTAATTATCAGTTGAGATGTCGTTATTGATTATGCCTTATACGGAACTTAAGAATTG